>CAZOXS010000369.1:0-8675 GCA_964583785.1 uncultured Victivallales bacterium | reverse complement strand
GCGCCATCGTCTGGAAAGCCAGGGGCGCTCCGGTCCGGGGCACCATCCCAGCCGGCCGCCATCATGGCCACCGCGTAGAGCAGCCCGCCGTTGCCGGGCAGGTAAGGGCAAGGCCCACCCGTGTTGATACCCTGTACATCGTACTGGTTGCGCGGGCTATCCTTGAGCAGGGCTTCTACCGCCACCTCTTGGTGACCGGTCCGCGCGGCGGCCATTGCCATCCACGGGAAGTCCCAACCCCAGCAACGATTCCAATCCCAGGTGGCCCAGACTTTCGCCACCGTGTCCCCTGCCATCCTCGCATCCACGCCATCGATGGGGGGCAACATCCCGAGTACGCCCACAGGATCCGGATGCTCCCACGCCCGTTTGCTGTAAGTGTCGGTCCATTCGGCCGAATGGACGAAAACGCCATCCACTACCGGCAGGGGCGCAAGATGGTGACGAACCTCATCCCAGAACGGTTCGCGAGCCAGCCCTAGGCGTTCCCGCCATTCCTGGGCCTTGTCCAAGCCCCATCGCCAATAGGCCAGATCGAATACCGTGTCGCGGGTAATACCCTGCTCGCTGGGTGGCATGGCCGGCGCCAGATGATATAGCCCGGTCGCCGCGTCACGCTCAGGGTAATCGGCCATATGCTCGGCCGTGCCATGGATAATGTCTGCCCATTTTTCGAGCGTCGCACGGGTCGGATGCAGACGGTAGTCCAGCTCGGCGAAGAAGATCGGATGCGGCTGTTTCCATAGCAGGACCTGGTTCCCATACCAAGGGGCGGTGCGACCCTCAGGCCCGACGGACTTCTGCCATTTCAAGCCCTTGTAGCCAAGCTGCGTCGCGAGCGCATTGGCGGCCGGCGCAAACCGCTGGTAGCAATCAATCGCCTTGGCCCCCAGCGCCCAGCGATCCCACAACCCATAATGGGCAAGATGCCACCAGACCATTTCCATATGGAACTGGCCGCGCCACGGATCGATGCCCAGCAAGCCCATCTCGGACGAACACCAACTGCCTGCGCTCTGCGCGGCCATTTGGTACTGTGAAAGCACGATGCGCCGCTCCAGCTCTTTCCAGCGCGGGTCCTGGCTGGCGGAAAGATCAATGGCACCACCTGCGTTCCAAAACGTTTCCCATCCGGCTGCACAAGCGGTCAGCGTTTCATCAAAAGAAGGAAGCGCGGCCGGCAACGGCTCGGTGGAGAAGGCGCACACGAATGACAGCACCCCGCTCCCCTCTGCTGCAAGCACAAGCGCATTTGCCGTTTCCGCTGGCGGTCGAATCATGCAGACCGGCCCAACCTCTAGTGCCACATGATACGTCGTCGCATCCACGCTGCGGACAAGGTTCATGCGCCGATTGCCTGCCGCCTGGCAAACCACGGAGTGTCCTTCCTTACGCGAAAAGTCACCGACCCAGGCCTCGTTCTTCAGCGTGGGATACGGGAAGTCCAGTACGACCTCGAGGGCACCGCAGGCAACCAGCGGCGACGAGATCCGCACCGCCACCATGTCGAGCCGGGGGTGGATACAGGTCTCAACGGCGACCTTCGCGCCATCGATCGAATATTCCGTGTGATGCAGTCCGGTCCAGAGGTTGAGCGTACGCTTCAAGTGAGCGATGTCGCCCAGCGCAACCGGTACCTCTCCGGAACGGGTCAGGCGCAGACGGCCAAGGTTCAAGATATGCGGGTTATCGAACAGCCATTGGCGGAGCTCCTCGGTGCCTGGTGGAAACTTGTCACGGTCAACCGCATGCCCCTGTTGCAGGGTTCCCGTTGCAGGAACATCTCCGGGTGTCACGCCCTCTGGCAAAGGGAAGCTGTGCCATCCCCAGTGCGACATGCAATTGCCGCCAAAGGTCTGCAGGCCCGTGCCGTCGACACCGAAACAGAATTCGCCGTTGCCCAGCGCCAACCGCCCATCCAGCTCATTCCATTCGATTTTGTGCCGCGCCACCACGCGACGCCTGTCGATCCTTACCATTCCTCCTGCCCTATTCATGCGACGCCTGCTGCATAATCGTCATTCAACTACCGGAGGGAGCTTCATTTCCTCGACCCAGACGCTCAGCGGTCCGACGGCCGGGATGAACGCATCTGGCTTCCAGTTGCTCATCGGGAAATTGGCGACCGCGATCGTCACTTTGCCGCCCTTGAACTCGTCACGGAAATCGGTCCATACATGACTGCCGCGCACGCCTTGTCTGCGCCAGGCCGTCACGCCGTTTTTCTGCTCTGCCACCAATTTGCCATTGATGTAGATGGCATAGCCCTCACCGGAATTATCGTGGACACTGCCTTCAAGCCTGATCCGATAACGGTAGCCATCCTTCAACGGCGGGAATTCAAACGTTTTCCGCATCAACAGGACGTCGTTCTCGACGATCGTCTTAGGCAGCGTACGCTTCAGGGGATAGGGTGGATACTTGGCGATCCAGGCGAGATTCGTCGGCACCATCTCATCCATCTGGACACCGAACGGAGCCGAGCCACTCCACCAGCCGGCTTTCTTCGTGTCGAACTCCGGCATAAACCAGTTCTCCATGCCGGACGGAAGCGTGATCTCAAAAGGGGTCGCATCCTTTGCGTCCTTGTTTTTGGCAGCAGGCTGAGCCTCTGCATCCCCGTCACCCTCTCCGCCCACAACAGCTCCCGACAGTCTCTCCCGATACGGGCTGTCCGGCAAGTCGAAGCTGAAGATGTCCCACGTCATCTCCTTGGCACTGCCACCAAACGGTTTCCAGTCGTAGTCGTCAATCCCGGCCACCTGAAAATAGGCCACCGCATCATCCATCGCGTCATCCAGATACTCCGGTAACTTGGCGGGGCTTGCCATCCCCTTGATGATATCCAGCAAGATGGGCTGCGTTTTCGGATGCGTTACAAATCGTGCTAGCATTCCATCCAGCAGCATCGGCTTGATTGCCGCCAGTGATGCCGCCAACTGCGCCGGCGTCGGCACCGGCTTTGCCGCCTCGGCGGCTACGGCAGCGGCGGTCCTGGCTTCACGGTCAGACAAGGGAATCGCCGCTGCCTCGCCGCCCTGCAACCGTACCAGCGCCCGCCCCATCGCCTCCCCCGTCAGCAGATAGGTCTCGGGATTGCGGTTGTAGTGGTAGTCCTGCCCCCGCGGCGATTCCGCAACCTCGCGCCAGAAATCACGCGTATCCACCGAGGCCACCGTACCGGCAAACTCCGGATGCTGTTCGGGATCGCCCACCGCCATCTGCGCTTCCCAGACGCCTTGCCAGGGTCCCTGCGCCAACCGGTACCCGTGGAATCCAACGGCGGCCACAACCACCGGCATCTTCGGCGATTTGAATTCCGCGCGCAAATCCTTGATCAGGTTCACCAGATTCTGCTCGTACTCTTCCTTTGTGGAACCACTATCCTTGTGCCCCTGGAACCAGCCGAATCCGGCAATTTCATACCCCTGGCCCTCGTAGCCGGGCACGACGGCGGCGAGGTTTGCCAGCGTCGCCCGGACGCCATCGACCATCAGCCGGTACTCCTGACCTTCCCACTGGCTGCTCTCCGGGCCGGAACTGCCACTGGAAGGCGGACGGAAATCCCAGTTCAGCGAGCGGTTTCCATTCGCCGTCTTGATCACCAGCACCTGCTCGTCATGGAAGGTTCCCATGACGAAACCGAAACCCACTTCCGGCCCGATGGATTTACCGTTATTGGAGGTCGCGGAAAGCAGCGAGCTGGCGCGCGTCGGGAACAGGCGCGGATCCGTGTACGACACATCGGGGCGGGCCGTCCATTTGCCTTCGTCATCAATGAGGTACTGGAATTTCCCGTCCTTCTTGGTCAAGGTCACCAGATCGCCTACGCCCGTGATATCAACCTGCTCCATCCAGAACGCCGCCGAGCCACCCTTGAAATACGTGATCTGAACGGGATAACGTTTCCCGGCTTCCAGGTTGACTTTCATGATCACGGGCTTTGCGCCCGGCTCCTTGCGATACGCTTCCTTGCCATCGACAACCGCAACCGAGTGGCTGCTGTCACCGAAGCCGGCATGCACGGTATATGTGCCGGTAGCCGGCACATCGATGAAGGCCGTCACGACCGGCGTGCAAGGTCCATCCAGCACAGGCAGCGTTTCCGTAACGGTTCCGAGTGCCACCGTGGCCGTCTTCGCGGGCTTCAATCTCGCATAGTCGGCCGCCGGGTCATAGACACCCTTGTGGAGCGCCACCACGGCGCCCTTTTCCGCCTTGGCGTCAGCCGATTGGAAAACCCCATGGCTTGCCAGCGCGGAAATCCCTTTCCAGATCCACTGGCAGGCCGACTTCTGCCGCTCACTGCCGACCGGCATGGAACCAGGCAGGACGGCAGGATCCGCCGAGAGGAACACGCTTGGAAACTCCGGACGGGCCCCGGAGATGTCGCCCATCCCCACCATGTTCGACTGCCCCGCCAGGATGTATACCTTGACCGGTTTCTTCGGATTGCCCGGCTGACCATCGGGCCGGGGAAGATCAAGCGGCACACTAGCCGCAGCCAGAACGACCGAACACCCGAATGCCAGAACCCCCAGCGCCACTCCCTGCCTGTTCATTTGATGCATCATCACCTAAGGCTCTTTTCATTCCCCGGTTATTACCGTGCTATCCATGTATTCGCAATCATCTGATTAGCAATTCGGTTAATCATAGCCCCTGCGAGGCGGCGCCACCAAACGTTTCTTTACGACAATCACGAGGCCTTATTGCGACAGCAGCACCTTGCCGCACAGGGTTGGGCTTTCATAAACCCTGTATTCCCAATCGCTTGAACAATCGTGTACACGCGGCCCTTCAAAACGGTTGCAACCCATGCCGGAATGACTGTAGAGTACCGGCAGCGAATAAACAGGTAAAGGACGAGTTATGTTTCAATATGATCTGATTGTTATCGGATTGGGACCCGCTGGGATGGCGGTCTCGATCATGGGTTCGGAAATGGGCCTGAAGGTCTGTGCGATCGAGAAGCACAAGATTGGTGGCGAATGCATGAACGTGGGCTGCATCCCGAGCAAGTCCTTGTTGCGCATGGCCCAGATCCGCCACAGCGTTAGCCGCGCCGGCGGTATGGCACTCGGCTCGACGGCCGCGCCGGCCGTCGGCGACGTTTTCCCGAAGATCCAGGAATTCATCGACACCATCAACAACACCAAGACCCGCAAGATGTTCGACAAGGTGCATCTGGTGCTGGGCGAAGGGGCGGCCTCCTTTGTGGACGGTCATACGGTCGCCGTTGGCGAGAAGCGCTATAGCGCCAAGTTCATTTTTGTCTGTACGGGCTCCCGTCCGGCGATCCCGCCCATTCCGGGCATCGAGTCGATCGACCTGCTGACTAATGAGAACGTCTTTGCGCAGACGGATATCCCCGAAAGCCTGACCATTATCGGCGGCGGCGCGATCGGTTGCGAACTGGCGCAGGCCTTCGCCCGACTGGGTACGCGGCAGGTCAATGTCGTGCATATGGATCCGAATCTGCTGCCGTTCGGCGATGCCGACACCGGTCTTTTCCTTGAAGATGTCTTCACACGCGAGGGTATCGCGGTCTATAACGGGCGACGGTTGACGCGCGTCGAAAAAGAGAATGGCCAGATCGCCCTGTTCACGGACCAGGACGAGAAGCTGGTTTCGCAGCGGCTACTGGTTGCCGCCGGACGCCAGTGGGATCTCGCGAGCCTGCAACTTGAAAAAGCCGGCGTGAAATATAATCGCCGCGGCATCCAAGTCGACAACCGTCTGCGCACCACCTGCCCCTCGGTGTACGCGCCGGGCGACGGCAACGGGCATGTGCTGCTCTCGCATGCCGCCATGCACCAAGGCATGCTGGCACTGATGAATTGCATGATGCCGGGCCCCTTCGGCTTCAATTTCCGAAAATATGTTGTGCCCTGGACGGTCTTTACCGATCCCCCGGTATCCGTCGTCGGGGCATCTGAAAGCGATCTTAAACGCCAGGGGAAACGCTACGAGGTGGTGACCAGCAACTACGGCGACTATGGCGCGGCCATCGCCGAGGGGATTGGCGAGGGCTGGGTCAAGGCCTTCATCCATCCGTTGACCGGTCGCATCTACGGGGCCCGTATCGTCGGCGAGGGATCGGGCGAGATGATTGGCGAGTGGGCACTGGCGATCCAGAAGAAAATCCGGATCTGGGACATTATGTTCCTCCAGCATTCCTTCCCGACCATGTCGTTCCTGAGCAAGCGCGTGGCGGAGACGTGGATGATGAACCGCATGCCGCGGCTGCAAGGTCTCTGCCGTCGCCTCTTCGGTAGCGTCGCCTGACAAGGGCCCTAAGCATGAACCCCCATGATCAGTATATGCAGAGCGCGATCCGCGAAGCCGAGATTGCCCAGGCCGAAGGCGAAGTGCCGACCGGCTGCGTGATCGTGCATCGCGGCGCGGCGGAAACGGACCGGCCGCGCGTGATCGCCCGCGCCCATAACCAGGTCGAGCGTCTCAAGGACCCGACCGCGCATGCCGAAATGATTGCCATCACCCAGGCCGCCGCCACCCTGGGCGACTGGCGTCTGACCAACACCACGCTCTACGTCACCAAGGAGCCCTGCGCCATGTGTGCCGGGGCCATCGTGCTGGCCCGCATCCCGCAACTTGTATTCGGCGTGGCCGATCCGAAACGCGGCGGGGCCGTATCCGTCTTCAACATCGTGCAGCATCCGGACCTGATCCATCGCTGCGAGGTCATCGCCGGTATCCGGGAAGAGGAATGCCGGTTCATTCTCCAGGACTTCTTCCGCCAACGTCGTCAGGAACAAAAACAACCATGAATAGCCAGAAATCAACCGTCTTCATCAATTTGACCGGCAAGCACAAACACCTGGCGGCAATAGCGGATTTCGGACAGCCGCCGCCCGGCGCGATGCCACCCTTGCCACCGGTCGATATGCCGCAGCCAATGACCATGGAGGCCCTCTGCCGCAACTACAGCGCCATCCTTAACGCCAAAGGAATCTACTACCCCGTCGCCTACCAGTTCCCGCGCCTGCTCGGCTGCGGCCAGCAGGGACACGTCTTTCTCGCCCTGCGGCAGGGGGCGCGCGGCTGCATCACCGAAAACGCCATCAAGCTCTACAATCCCTGCCTCTACGGTTCGCCGCAGGAGTACTGGACCGACATGGGGCGCATCGCCGCCCAGATCTCGCGCATGCAGCGGATCCAGAGCCCGAACATGGTCTCGCGCCATTCCTACGAGGAAACCTACGGCATCGGCTACGTCGAAATGGAGGCGATCGACGGCCTGGACCTGGCGCGCCTTATGAACCGCAACCTGCTCAACCAGGCCAGAACACGCAGCACACCAGAGGAATGGGCCAAGTTCAGCCAGACCGTTTTCCGCCTGAATAAAAACCGCATGCGCCTGCAACCCGGATTTGTCGTCTACCTGCTGCGCGGCATCCTGCGCGGACTCGAACGGCTTCACGCCATGGGCTTCCTGCATTTCGACCTCAAACCCGGCAATGTCATGGTCGACCGGCTCGGCTCGGTCAAGATCATCGATTTCGGACGGGCCCTGATGATCAACGAGAACGTCTCCTTCCTCTTCGGTTCGCCACTCTACATGGCACCCGAAACCCACCGCCGCGAGCCCGGATCGCCACAATCCGACCTCTACAGCGTCGGCCTGATCGCCCTCGAGCTGCTCGCGGGCGAACCGATTGTCGCCGACCCCACCGTCAACGAAGAGGGACTACTGGCGGCAAAACTGCAATTAGTTGACCGGTTAGAGACCATTCTGCCGCCCTACGTGCTGGAAAACACCGATCTGGTCGCGATCCTGCGCAAACTGCTCGCCTACGCGCCCGCCGACCGCTACGAGAGCGCGCGCGAGGCCGAGATCGGCGGGAGCGGCCTCGCGGTCATCGACAAGCAGCTGATCCACGCCGGACTCGACACCGAATACGCCCGCGATCTCTCGGATTACCTTGCCAAACTAATCGATCCGCAGACCCAGCGCATCGAGGCACCGCTGTGACACAAGGCCGAAGACTGAAGACCTTCAACATCGCACGAGGAAATACTGACGGTAGCCATGTGGCTTAGTGTAGGTCGCGGCACCTTGCCCGACCGCCGAGCATAAGCCGTCTGGCGACCAAAGGAACTCATGCTCGGATGGGCAGGCAAGGGTGCCTGCCCTACTTACCCCTGTTATCAATCTGTTGATAATTATCAATCAACAACTTGATAACAACTACCATCACGAACGCATAATTGCCTTTATATTAGTATTTTATAATATCAAATAGCCTGTTGATAACTTTATATTGATGCCTGATAACGATTCGGTTAATACTTATCACCGTTCGCTTTTCCCCACCGAGACGCCACAAGGATAGATTGCCATGCCAGACCATTTGGAAATTGCCCGACTGATCACCGCCGCCCGTCGCCGACGTGGTCTGACCCAGAGCGAGCTGGCCCGCCAGGCCGGCTGCCGGCAATCGGCCGTGAGCATGTTCGAGCGCGGCCACGCGAACGCGCTGGCCCGCCCGAAAATCGATGCCCTGCTGAAGCTGCTGGAGATCGAGCTGCCCGCGGCTGACACCAATACCGCGCTGGCAGCAGCAGAGCGCCCCTTTAACGCGACTTCCCGGCTTTACTGCCCGGTGTTCGACTGCCCCTCGAATGTCCCGTTTACCGTCCAGGATACGCTG
>CAZOXS010000368.1:0-5304 GCA_964583785.1 uncultured Victivallales bacterium | reverse complement strand
CGTTCCGGTAGTTCAGAGCTGAAGAATTATATTTTGCAAAACCCCTTGCTGCGCCCGGCTTCAAGCGGGCGCAGCAAGGGGTTTTGCAAGAGCCTCAATGAATTTGCATTTTATTAAAGTCTACATCAAATCCATGCGGCTGTATTATGCCTTCATCACCGGTATTGCCGGGTGGATCGGCGTCTCCTTCTATCAGTTCTGTTGCCCCGCGACCTACAGTCATTCACGCGGCTTGCTCCTGCTGGCAATGCTTTTCCTGAGCTGGGGGATCAACCAGATCGTCAATGACTTCCTGGGACTCCACGAGGATCGCATCAATGCCCCGAACCGCCCCATGGTTACCGGCGAGCTTAATCCACGGCTGGCGATGACGATCTCCGTATTCCTGATGGCCGGGGTTGTTGTCATCTCCTGGTTCCTCAATCCGTGGTCGGTCCTGCCTGTCGTGCTGGGTGTCTTGCTGAATGTGTTATATGAATATGCAAAAGCGTGGTCGCTGATCGGGAATGTGATTTTCGGACTTTCAATCGCCATGTGCACGGTTTACGGATTTCTCGCGGCAGGCCCGCTGCCATCGCCCGTGTTCACCAGCAACCGCATCAGCGTCTTTATCCTGGTTGCGCTGATGAACGGACTGATGACGTTCTATACCTATTTCAAGGACTACGAAGGTGACAAGGCGGCAGGGAAACACACCTTTGTCGTCAGGCACGGCATCAATGCCGCGCGCTATGCCGGCCTCGCGGGCGCGTTCCTGCCGACCGTGGCTTTCTTCCTGTTTGCCTGGATAGGCTGGCTGCCCTTGCAGGATATACTGTACCGGCGGGACTTCGTCTTCTGTGGCGTGATGACGGTATTCCTGTAGTTGTGGACGGCCTTGTTGTTCTTCAACCATCCGGTCGGTGATCGCACCTATTTCAGCCTGGCAACCAATATCCGCGCCTGCGTGGCGGGACAGATCACATTGATTGCGATCTTCAACGGAACGCTGGCACTTTACCTTTTCTCCGCCAGCTATGTGTTTATCGGATTCCTGTTTGATCAATACAAGGACGCACGTGCATGAGCCAAAAACACTTCAGAACTGGTGTCGGGAAAGCATTGATCTATCTCGGCATTATCCTGCATATCCCCTTTTATTATGCTAGGCGGCCGCGCTTTTTCGCCTCTCCCATGGCTTACTGCCGTTTCCTGCGGCGCGCCCTGCGACTGCTGCTGGTGTTCCGCCATAACAAGGTGGTCAAGGTTTTCAACGGCTACAAGCTGCATCTTTATCTGCCAGCCTGGCCGTCACCGGCCTTTTTCTACGCGATCGAAAGCAAATTGCTCAAAACACCGCCGGGACCGACCACAATCGTTTTCTCCATGACCAAAGCCTGCTCATACAAGTGCCTGCATTGTTACCAGAAGAACGATCCGGCACAGGATCTGGATGAGGCGCTGATGCTGAAAACCGCACTGGCCGTCCGCGACACCGGCGTGGCCATGTTTGACATCGAGGGCGGCGAGCCGTTCATCAAATACCCAAAGCTGCTCAAGCTGGTAAAGACGCTGGATGAACGCAGCGAGATCTGGATCAACACAACCGGCGCACACGTCAAGCCGGAGATGCTTGAAGCGCTCAAAAAGGCCGGACTCTTCGGGCTGATGGTTTCGATTCATTCGGCTGACGCCGGAAAACATGACGCATTCACCGGCATCCCCGGTTCCTTCAATACCGCCTGCGACATGATCGCCGCCTGCCGCCGGATGAATCTGGTGGCGGCTTGTAACTCGGTCCTTTCGGAAGACGAGATCCGCAAGGGCGGGCTGTCAAGGCTCATGACGCTGGCACGTAAACTCAACTGCGATTATGTGCAGCTCATTCACCCCAAACCGGCGGGGGCCTGGATCGGTCGCGCCGAGGATATGCAGACTGACCCGCTGCTGATCAACGCCATTCAACAGGACCATGTCCGCTACAACAGCCGGGCCATGCACGACTACCCATCCCTGGCTGCACAGGTTTTCGAGGAGCACAAGGACGTCCTCGGCTGTACAGCCGGAGGGGTCGACCGCTATTACATCGGAGCCAGCGGCGACGTGCAGCCCTGCGAATTCCTCAATCTCTCGTTCGGTAATGTGAACGAAGAACCGTTCGAGCTTATCTTCAACAGGATGCGTTCGGCGTTCAAGATGCCCTGCTGTGACTGGCTGTGCTGCACGCAGGCCGCCACCATTCAACGCATTTACGCGGAATATGGCATCGACCAAACTCCTCTGCCGTGGACGTTCACCCAGCAACTGCTGTCCGAATGGAACCGCGGCGAGCCCACTCCGGAGTACCAGAAACTGGGGATTTATCCGTGAACATGAAACTGATCATGAATCCCGGTGCGCGCGCCGGACGGGGCCGCCAGCTTTGGCCCGAATGGGAGGCAGGACTACGCCAAGCCGGAATACCCTATGAGGCCATTGTCACCAGTGGACCGGGAGACGCATTCAGGATCTGCCGCGAAGCACGCGGTCACCAGACTCTTGTGGCGGTCGGCGGGGATGGCACGATCAACGAAATGCTGGATGGCATTATGCAGTCAGGGAACCCCGATTTGACTCTGGGGGTACTTTATTCCGGCACCAGCCCGGACTTCTGTCGGTTTCACCAGATACCCACCGAACCGCTGCAGGCGCTCACATGCCTGCAGCGCGAAATTGTCAAGAAAGTGGATGTCGCCAGGATAACCTATTCGGCACCGGACGGACGGACGCGCATCGCCCACTTTGGCTGCGGCTGCAACATCGGACTGGGTGCCGCAACCGCCGGCTTCGCCAACCGTTGGCGAAAATGGCTGGGTGACAGCATCGGCACCGGGCTGGGGGCTGTGCTCGCGATCATCCGCTCAAACCCGATGCAACTGACCCTCGACATTGACGGTCGCACACAAACACTCAACCGCGCAAATCACATTTCGATTCTCAAGAATCCGCATATTGCATCCGGGCTGAAACTGAACGTCGACCTGCAATCTGACGATGGAAAATTGATGCTTGCCGCCGTGCACGGACTGACACGCGTCGGCCTCTGCCGCGTGCTTCCAGGGTTCTACTCCGGCAACGCGGTGAATGCAAAAGGCGTGTTTATGACCGCCTGCTCACGCGTAAGCATCGGCTCGGAAAACGCGCAGGATATCGAATTTGACGGTGATCCTCGCGGATATCTGCCGATTGAAATAGAAATCCGACCGCGCGCACTGAATCTGATTGGAGGTGCATGATGACTGAATGCGACATGATCAAGGCGTTCACCGGAAAATTCCCGCGTAGCCTGCAACAGTTGAATACGCCTTTCGAATGCGATTCCGAGCTAATCCGGATCGGCGATCAGACATGGGCGGTAACGATTGATGACTTCAGTCCGGAAGAGGATCTTTTTACGATGGAAAACCCTGAACAACTTGGGGCGAACCTGGCTGTGGCAACACTCTCTGATTTGCTGGCCGCCGGTGCCGACCCGCAATTCTTCATGCACGCCGTATCCGTGCCCGCAGACATTGAGGAAACGGTTTTGAACGGGTTGAGTGACGGCATCCGCAAAACATTGGCGCAAGCGAACTGCCATCTCATCGGCGGCGATCTCGGCCAATCCGAAACCTGGCGTTATTGCGGGGTTGCCATGGGGCCGGTCACCGTCGCCGGTCCGCTCACCCGACGGTTGACCGGCGCGCCGGGAACACTCTGGGTGACCGGATGCCTTGGTGACGCCAATCTGGCGGCGTTGACTGGAGCGCCAACACCCCGGTTTGAATTGCGAACGCGAGAAGCGCAGCTTATCCGGCAGCATGCAACCGCCAGCATGGATACCAGCGGTGGCTTGATGGATGCCCTATGGACCATGCATCAACTCAGCCCCGAAGTACGGATCAACCTGCATACGGACGCCATTCCCATGGCAGAGGGTATCCGGCAAGCGGCGCAGGCCACCGGCATACCTCCAGAGACCGCCCTGACCGCTGGCGCCGGGGAATACGAACTTCTGTTTGCCACCGACCGGAACATTTCCGATTCAGTCCGTGAGGAATTTGCCAGTCTTGCGATCACACCGGTGGCCGATCTATCAATCGACGCAGAGTCCGGCATTTATATTTATCGCCACGGAAGGCTTATAAACAGAATGGACTCGCCCCCGCCCTGTCCTCGGACGACAGGCTCGCGGCAGGACTATATCAACGCCGTTACCGAATTCACCGCCAGCCTGTTTTGAAATCATGACAACCACAAAACGTTTTCACCCTCCTTCCCATTCGCCACAGAGCGGCTCGGCACAGCCTCGCCCTCCAATTGCGGGAATAGCCGATGATACATTAATGGAGGCTTCAGTTTTCGGCCACCCGCCCGATCCCACAGTCGCAGACGGCGGTAAACTTTTCTCGCCGCTCACGCTACGTAATGTCATTCTCAAGAACCGTATTATCCGCGCGGCCACCTATGAAGGCATGGCTGACGCCGACGGCGTTCCGGGTGAAGCGCTGGTGCCGCTTTACCGCCATCTCGCGGCAGGCGGTGCCGGAGCGATTATCACCGGATTTGTTTACATTTCCCAGGCAGGTCGCGCGATGCAGCCGCGACAAGGCGGTATCGATAATCCTGAAAAAACGGCGGCATGGCAGAAAATCGTGGCACAGGTAAAGAGCAGCGCGCCAGATGTGCGCCTGTTCATGCAACTGGCGCATGCGGGACGGCAGACGCGCCAAGTGGTCACAGGCCTGCCGGTATACGGCGCGTCTTCGCGCCGCTGCACCTACTTCCGCCAGAAAACCACGATGCTTTCCGGCCAGGCGATTGAGTCCATCATCGAGGACTTCGCCCGGGCTGCCGGACGTGCCCAAGCCGCCGGCTTCGACGGCATCCAACTGCACGCTGCCCATGGTTATCTGATCCACCAGTTTCTTTCACCATGGACCAACACCCGCCGTGACCGCTGGGGTGATCCGACTCTATCTCTGGAAAAAACCGTTTCCGCCGTCAAGGCGGCCTGCGGCGACCATTATCCGGTACTGGTGAAGCTGAGCGCCGCGGATGACAATACACCGGGGATCCGCATTGAAGATACGATCAAAACCGTGAAATGCCTGGAGCCCCTTGGCATTGATGCGGTTGAGATCAGTTACGGCACGATGGAATACGCGCTGAACATTATCCGCGGCGCATGTCCGGTTGATCTGGTTTTAAGAATCAATCCGCTCTTCAACAAGATCCCGCGTTTGCTGCGGGGCATCTGGAAAGCGTTACGGGGCGATGCGTATAAAGCCCGCTTTTATCCTTTTG
>CAZOXS010000367.1:0-4347 GCA_964583785.1 uncultured Victivallales bacterium | reverse complement strand
TCCAGCGCCTCCAGCTCCGCGTCCATGTCGGAGAGTACTGCGGCGATCGCGGTTTGTTCGGGTTGATTTGGGATAGCGACCTGAATCTGCGAAAAAGATGGCCAGCGCAGACTACCGCGGCGGTCGACAGACGAAGATGTGGCAGATGCAAACACATGACGATACCTGTCCAGCTTCAAAAGCCGATGCAGGAAATAAGGATTCACACTAAGATCGACAGAAAATACGACATAGATCGGACTGACAAGGGCTGCATCATAGAGATCCTGCAAGCCTATCGACCCTTCCTCTACGTGGTTTGCTGGATAGCCGATTTCTCCCCGCACTATAACCTTGTAGCCAGTCGTGTCATGGCTAAAGACTTGATTCTTGAAATACGATAGTGAATCCACAAAGCCAAGGTGCTTGGAGCATGTTAGTACGGGAAGGTCATCGCCAGAGGTGTTTTTTCGTGTCGACGGTGTCGCAATCTCCCCCAGCCGCTTCACTTCCCACTTTCCATCGAATACGGGGAGCCGTTGGTGGCCGGATTGGCCGGGCGGGGTGAGGAGGGCATGCATCGCACCCTGCTTGATGGCGCGCTTCTTCGCGATCAGCTTCTCCAGCGACTCGATCCAAATATCCGCATCCGACAACGCCCCCGCGATCGCCTCCTGCTCGGCACGCGGCGGGAGGGGAATTTGAAATCTTGCGATGAGGTCAGTGTTCAAATTGGGCTGACCATTACCCGTTGCGACGACAGACCGCAAATGGGATGTTTTTGCGTTTATATAGTGAACCAGAAGTTCGGGGTTAACCGTTGGACTAAGGTCCAAGAGTGCAGCGATTCCGTCGTTCGCGCAGCACGGCAAACCAAGAATCTTGGCAACACCAAGTGTTGCGCCACTATTAGCAATGATCAGGGTGCCAACCTCTAGTCGCCGGCTCTGGCGCGCCCCTTCCTCGGTAAGGCATGTACTTGTGACCATGACCGTCAACTGCGATTGAGGGATATTTGTCAGTGCAGCAACAGTGAGCCAAGGTATGAAATTCCCATTAAAATAACGGGAATCCCCTGCAGGACGTGGGGAACCACCGCGTACCGGCTTAGCAACCTCACCCAGCCGCTTCACCTCCCAATCATCGGGGATGATGCCGACCTCGGTTTGCTTGTAGCCGGGAGGGATGGTGTGGGTTGTGGCGGCGGCGGTCATGGCTTATCCTCATCCAGCGCGGATGTGGCCAGATCAAGCTGGTGCTTCAGATCTTCCTTGGAAGGCAGATAGAGCTGGTATTTGGACGCGAAAATGTTGGCATCCTTCGGAAGCGTCAACTCAACCAGCGAATCGTTCTTGCGGTGGCAAAGCACGATGCCGACGGTGGGCAGTTCACCATCCGTCTTCACGTACCGGTCGAAGTAGTTGACATACATCTGCATCTGCCCCAAGTCCTGATGCGTGAGCTTTTCGCGCTTCAGATCGATCAGTACATAGCAGCGCAGCAGGCGATTGTAGAAGACGAGATCCACGAAAAAGTGGTCATTGTCGAACGTGAACCGTTTCTGGCGGGCCTCGAACAGGAACCCCTTGCCCAGCTCCAACAGGAAACTCTCGATTTTATCGATGATCGCTGTTTCGAGTTCCTGCTCGGAATAATGCGGATGCTCCGGCAGCCCCAGAAACTCCAGCACCAGCGGATTCTTGATCAGGTCCGCCGCCTTTTCGACCACCTGGCCTTCGCGGGCCAGGCGCTTGATCTCGTCCTTGTCGCGGCTCAGCGCCAGCCGCTCGTACAGCGAACTGGCAATCTGGCGCTGCAATTCACGTACACTCCATTGATTCTGTGCCGCCTCGATCTCGTAAAAGCGCCGCTCATCGCGGTTGTCGATAGTCATCAGCTCTACATAATGCGACCAGCCGAGACGGAAGTGTGCAGCAATAGAGAAAACGCGTCCGGGCAGATCGGGGGAGCCTGCCAGCGCGACCAGGGATTCAACAGACGGCGTCTGCTGAATCCCGGAACCATCTGTGAATAAATGATTTAGCGATTTAACAGACGCCGTCTGTTGAATTTGCGGGTACGCCCGGTAGAACTCCCTGAACTTCCGCAGATTCGTGGGAGACGTCCCCGTGACACCTGACGATCCGAGGTCACGCGACAGCCTGTCAACAAGGCGCTCACCGTATTCAGCCCTGTCCGCACCCATCTGCTCGTATTCAACAAAGTACCAGCCAAAGAGCCAGTTGCGTGCAGCCAGAGCCGTGTTAGCCGCCCGTGCCGCCGATTGCTGCATGTGCTCGTGGGTGCGACGGCATAAATCGACCAGCGCGTCAAAATCGAAATTCTTCTTCATACCTTAAACCCCATTTTTCCAAGATGCCCGGCAACCTTGGCCTCCAGCTCGGCCGCCCGGGCAGAAAGGGTTGGCAGCGGATCAGCATAGCGCTCGGCCAGGTCGCGCACGCGCTGGGCCAGCCGCTGGCTGATGCGGTCGACTTCGCCCTGCACGGCGGCTTGCAAGGTGGCGAGCCATTTGTCGTCAACCACCAGCGTCTTGATGTCGCCCTCGGTCAGTTCGGGGTATTTGCCATAGGCCAAGGCATCGAGCTCGATTTCGGCGTCCCTGATCAGCTTCTTCAGTTCTGCCTGTTTATCATTCAGCGTCTGCCATTGCTTGAGCACGCGGGCTTCATCCCTGGCCTCGGGATCGCCCTTGATCTCTTTCAACCGGGCAGCCACATTGGCCTTGTTGACCTTGTCGAGTTCAGCAAATGCCCCTTCTTCGCCGCCGTGCTCCTCTTCGAGTTCAGCCAGTTCTGCCGTGACGCGCTCCTGTTCCGATACCAGGGCATCGATGGCGTCCTGTTCCCCGGCGAAGTAACGGGCAACGATCAGCGCCTTTGGCACGAGATCGCATGCCCACCCCTTGTCACGCGCCTTTCCGTTCTTGTCCTTCTCGACGATCCGCGTGGTTTCAGCTTTCCAGCCGTCGGAGGCGATCATGTAGCCGTCATCCTGCATGGTCGCGGCCCAGTAGTCCATCAGGTGCTGATACACGTCGTAATGACTAACCAGCGGCTTACCGGCATAATGCGCCAACAGGCTCTCGGAAACCGCATCGATCAACTCACTGGGCACGAACCCAGGCTCCAATGCCTTCAGCTTCCGCGCCGTCCCCTTCCGCCAGCCGTCCCACAAGGCCGCCATATCCACCGAAAAACGCTCAAACTCGGCATGGCCGAAGATCGCGCCGCGCACCTCCGCCGCCGCCACGCGTATTTGGCAGAAACCTTTGCGCAGACGCTTGAAGAGGGTCTCCCGCAGTGCCGGCAGCACCTCCCAGTAGCCGGACATTCCCTCGACATCCGCCGCCGGTATGCCACCTTGCAGATGCCCGGCTATATCCTGCGTATCCTCAGGCTCGGACCCGTCGATGTAGCGTGGCAGGTTCAGGTTGAAGTCGTTGCGCTCGATCTCCTCTACCGGCACCATGCGGGCGTACTTGGGAACATCGACCCGGCGGCGGAACGCATCGACGATCCGGTGTAAATCCTGATCGCGCAGCCGGTTCTTGGGGCCGTCCTTCATAAACCCGGCGCTGGCATCGATCATGAAGATGCCCTTGCGTGCCTGGGCTTCACGCTTGTCGATCACAATAATGCAGGCGGGAATACCCGTACCGTAGAAGAGATTGGCGGGGAGGCCGATAATGCCCTTGATGTAGCCCTTGCGGATCAGCGTTTTGCGGATATCCGCCTCGGCATTCCCCCGGAAAAGCACGCCATGCGGTAGAATGCAGGCCCCGGCGCCCGTGCTCTTGAGCGAACGGACGATATGCAGCAGGTAGGCGTAATCGCCCTGCTTGGCGGGCGGCACGCCGAATGCCTCGAACCGGTCGTAGGGATCGTTCAGCGGATCGAGCCCGGTACTCCAGCGCTTATCCGAAAACGGCGGATTGGCCACCACGTAATCGAAGGTTTTCAGGCGGTCATCCTCCTTGAAGAGTGGATTGGCCAGCGTGTTGCCCTGGGCGACCAGCGCCGTCGGGCAATTATGCAGGATCAGGTTCATGCGGGCCAGACCGCTCGTGGCGGCATCCTTTTCCTGCCCGTAGAGCGTAACCCGGGCTTTTGCCTCATCGCCAACTTTGAGCAGCAGCGAGCCTGATCCGCAGGTCGGGTCATAGACCGTGGTCGCATTGCTGGTCTTGTCATCGCCGATCCCGATCACCTGCGCCATGATCCGGCTGACTTCGGCCGGTGTGTAGAACTGCCCCTTGGATTTGCCGCTCTCCGTGGCGAAATGCCGCATGAGGTACTCGTAGGCATCCCCCAGCAAGTCATCGCCCGCTGCCCGGTTCTTGGAAAA
>CAZOXS010000366.1:0-8621 GCA_964583785.1 uncultured Victivallales bacterium | reverse complement strand
TCCACCTCGTTCCAATTGCCCCAGCCCATGTTGAACGACGAAATCCCCGCCGGCTCGTTCACCGGATCCCACTCCCCGTCGCTATTTATGTCCAAATAAGCAAACAGCCAGAGATCCCCTTCAACGAGATATCTCGAACTCATAATGGCTGTGCTTACGGACGCAGCATTCATATTTAAGCGAGCAACTGGAAATCCATCCATAGAAGGTTTGTCGTAAAATGATATGCTTATATTTATGTCCGAAGAAGCTAAATAACGCATTTCCAGATTGGCGGCATCTCCGATGAAATTGACTGCTATTGTTCCCGCTTCATGGTTAATCGTTCCATTTATAATACCACTACCAATCAATCTTCCATCGATAGTATCAGAAACGGCGTAAGCCACGTTTCCAATATTAAACCGTAATGTGAATGATTTAGGAATCACTTGGGTAGATTGTAAGCTGTACGCATAAATGGCAAGTGCAGATTCAACATTTTCAGTATATTCCCGTTCACTGAGAACATCATCAAGCGTATCACCGTAACGCCCGCCATATCTCGCGTTAAACTGCACCATAGGCCTTGGATAACTTTGCACAGAGGTCGGGTCAGTATCCGCCATGAACTCGGCGTAGTTGCTCCATCGATCCTCATCGGGGTCGAGGTGGGCATCGTAGTAAACCGGGTCGAGACTGCGGTTCAGCGTCGCCGGGGTCTTGTACATGTACAGGGCTTCCCATTCGTCCGCAATGCGGTCACCGTCGTCGAACACCTGCCCGAAGGTCGGCTCGAAGGCCGAAACCCGACTGTCGTAATCACCGAAACCGCTGCGCGTGGTGTCGCGATCGAACGGATCGGTGCGAGCCAGATATTCGGGGAGATTCGCAAGACCATCCTTGTCCGGATCGCCAAACGGTCCCAGACGGTCATCATCCGGCGTGGCGACGCGGCTCGGATCGAGCCCGTAGAGCACTTCCCACCAATCAGGCATACCGTCGCCATCGGAATCGGTGATGAAATGGGTATCGGCCATCCAGTCACCGGCATTGGCCAGATAGTCCTGCGTGTACTTCAATCCACCGCGCGACTCGTCATTGTACATGAAGTACACATCCGTCTCCGTGAAGGTCCCGGCAAAGTCGAAGTCCAGCTTGCGCAGGAAGTCCTTCACCTGGTGTCCTTCGAAACCGCGATATGGCAAATCGCGCGTATAGGTGCCTTCATCCATCGGGAAGTAGGCCGCCAGCTTCGGTGCCAGGATCTCCAGCGGGGAGAAGTCGATCGGGGCATTCACGCTGGCACCGGCCAGCAATACCGCGCCCTGAAGCAACATGCCGGTTCCAAGATCGGAATTAACCTTGTCCATCACGATGTCGGTCTCCGTGGTGGAGAGATCATCGAAATCATAATAGGAAACCAGATTGTCAGCCGTGGGCAGCACCTTACGGAATCGTCGACCCACGATCTCGTCTTCGGTTGAGCCTGCGCTGAAAACACGCACCTCATCCAGCCAGCCAGTCAGGCCTTGGCCGATGTTGAAACCGCCATCGGGCAGCCCCATACGGGCGGGTGACCTGAAATAACCGGTCGGTGGATTCTCCTCGCCCTCCAACACATGCCAGTAGGCGCGCCCGAGCGCCGGCAGGGAGTTGACGTTATCGATCGTGACGATATCTTCCGCCACCCCATCGACATAGATAACCGCATCACGGCCATTGAACGAGAAGGAGACGAAATGCCACGCGTCATCCGTGACGATCCTGTTCCGTGCCTGCATGGTGACGGTCGCCCAGCGCCAATCGTAGTACGGAAGAATATCACCAGCCGGGTTGAGGTTAACCAAGGCGTTGAACGAGAAGATGGCATCGATATAGCCTTCCTCATTGACTTGTATGCGGTAGTTGTAGATATCGACGCCGTCGTCGCCAACCCCGGCACTACGTTCCAGCACCACGCCGGGCGTCGTGACGCGCAACCAGGCTTCCGCCGTCCAGGCACTGAGGCGCACATCTGCGGTATAGTTCCGCCGCATCTGGCCACCATTGACGTTCAGCACACCCATGGTGGCGACATCCTCGCCGAAGTGCAGCTTGCGCCGCCGCAGACGTTCCATCTCATCGTTGCTGCGGGCGACATTCCAGATGCGGACTTCGTCAATATCGCCTTGCAGTCCTTGCGCCATCACCAGCGGGCCGTGCTGTGCGCCCAGCGCCACGGCGGCATTGCTCAGCTCGCGCGAATCGTGATGGCTGTCCACGAAGAGATCGAGTTGCTGACGTTCCGGCAATGCCTCATGCGAGAGACGGCCAGCGACCGATACCCATTTGCCGGTTTCCATCAGGGCGATGCTCTCCAGCCGGTATTCGATCTGGCTGGCATCCTCGGAATGGAAGCGCACATAGGCGTGGTTGTTGACGCCGACACCTAATTCAAACGTCAGGTTGCCATAAGGCTTGCAACGGCGCGAGACGAGCACCACCGGAACGCCCGTATCGGACGGCAGCTCAGCCAAGCGCACCGTGGCCTCGATCGTCCACGCGTCCAGATTGAAGCGCATGCCGTCGTCATCCTTGCCGCGTACATTCCCCGGCACCTCGATTGCGCCAGTACCGGAATCGTTGCGCACAAAGCGCATGATATAGGGCATTAGACTGTCGAGCGGATCAAGCGCGCGGTCGACTTCCTCCTTATCCGTCAGCCCGTCGTCATCGGTATCCGGCAAGGTCGGGTCGGTCAGGTGCGTGTTGATTTCCTCGCCATTGGTCAGGCCATCGCCGTCGCTATCCCACTGGCTATCGTTGCGGAACATGTCGGTATCCGTGCGATCATTGCCTGCCGCCACCCATATTTTCCAGAGTGAGTAGGCGTCGTTCGGATCACCACCGAGACGGTATTCCCAGTAGCTGTTGAGGCCGTCCTCGTCCCAATCCTCCATTGCTGCCGAGTTGGTTGCCGGATCGACACCGTACTCGATATACCACCAGTCGGGGATGCCGTCGCCGTTGGTGTCGGTATCGCGCTCGAAGAACGCGGCGGCGGACACGGTGACGTTGGTCGGCGTGCCCGCGTGCAGCCAGTCGCGCTCCCAGTCGGTGCCCATGGTCAGGTCGGCCAGGGTAACGCCGCGATCGAAGATCGAGCCGCCATCGTCGAACGAGGAGAAGAAGCTGAACAGTGCCGTCGGAATCGGCTCGCCGGGCTCGCCGGGATCGTCCGGATCGCCCGGGTCCTCTGGTATTCCCACTGCCGCACCGAGGTTGAGGCGCGCACCCGTCAGCACGAGGCCGTTCCAGGGGGCCAGCACGTCAGCCGTGTTGAGGATCAGATCCTTGATCTGGGTATGCGTCATCCCCGGGTTGAGCGCCATCAGCACCACGGCGGCACCCGTGACATGCGGAGCGGCCATGGAGGTGCCGCTCATCCTCTCGTACCCGCCACCGGGAACCGTGCTCAGGATATTGACACCCGGCGCGGCCAGATCGACGCTAGTCGCCCCGTAGTTACTGAAGCTGGCTTTCGCGTCATTATGATCGGACGCCGCGACGGAAATGATGTTCGGCAGATCGAAGCTGGCCGGATAGGCCGAAAATTCACCATCATTATCGTTGTTATCATTTGCCGCCGCTGCCACGAACAGATGCCCCGCATTACCGGCCGCCCGGACCGTGTCATACTCGGCCTGCGAGAACCCGTAACCGCCGTAGCTGTTGTTGCTGACCTTGGCCCCGTTCTCAACCGCATACTGGATACCGCTGATAATCCAGTCGACTGCACCGCTGCCCTCGGCCGTCATCACCTTTACCGCCATCAGTTCGGCCTGCCATGCCACACCGGCGACACCCACGCCGTTGTTGCCGACGCCCCCAACCGTGCCGGCGCAATGGGATCCATGACTATGGTCATCCATCGGGTCGTCGTCGCCATTGGCGAAGTCGTAGCCGCGGCCTTCCCACATGTTGGCGGCCAAATCGGGATGGTTGTAGTCGATACCGGTATCGATGATCGCCACACGCAGATCGCTCGCACCCGTCGCATATTCCCAGGCCGCTTCCGCACTGATATGCGCCCCAGGCGTACCGCCGGTCTGGCCGGTATTGTTCATGCCCCACAGCTCGGTATAGCGCGTGTCGTCCGGCACGGCCAGCGTCTTGACGATAAAGTTCGGTTCTGCATAAAGGACATCGGGATCGGCCTGCAATTCAGCCAGTTTCTGCGCCAAATCCGCACCATCCGGAATTCCCATCTTGTAGACGGGGGCGATACGGTACTGGTTGAGCACCATGACACCGAGGCGCCCCGCCACGGTTTTGCTGACATCATTCGGTGTGACCGTGTGCTTGAACCGCACCAGCATCTCGCCCGGCACATGCGGCAGGGCCAGCGCCTGCGCGATCGTCATGGGCTCGGGTTTCGGGCTGACAACAGTCGAGAACGAGCGCAGGGCGCTGATCACCCCGTCGATCGCATCCGTCGTACTGGCATAGGGATCCGGCACAATGGCGGCCGAGAGGACGATCGCGTCATCGATATAGCCCCTGAAGCCGTTGGTCACGGCACCGGCAACGACATCGCCGCCACCGATGGTGAACTCGCCCGTGAAATTCCCTTCCTCAATCAGACCGAGACCGTGGGGAAGCTTGATGCCCGAGCGTGAACTGACACGTTCGCCGTCGAGATAAAGGTTCATTTCCTCCGTCGTCTCGCTGTAGGTCGCCGCGATATGTACCCATTCGCCCGAATCGATCGGTGCTGCCGCCGTCGAGACTTCTCCGGTAATCGTACCATCCACGCGATTCGTAAACAGGACTCCTGTATTCGGATTGACGCCGATCATCTGCGCATAGGGGCTGATAACGCCATTCGTACCGGTATGGACCCCGAGTTCGTAGTTGACCGTCGATACAGCATAATTTGTGTTGTGCACACGACGACGCAGGACAACCGCATCGCCGACCGCCGCACCGGCATCGGCCTGGATCCAGGCCTGAACCGTCCAGGATTTCTGGGCATGGCGATCCTGATGCGCGTACTCGACGCGCCCGTCGCCATCGAAGCGGACCGACCGGTGACGGATCGGGCTCAGCGGGTTCAGCGGATCGGACTCGCGCCACTCACCGGCGGCATCGGGGACCGCATTCGACGGGGCCCAGACTCCCGGCCCAGGTGGCAAACGGGTGCCCGTCGCCTCGTCCCAGCCGGGCAGACGCCCGCCCATCACTTCCTCCCAGTCGGTCAGCGCGTCATCGTCCGTATCCACCAGATCCACGCGGGTGTAGCTGACATTCTGCTCATAGAGGTTGATCAGGCCGTCGCCATCGCTATCGCGCAGACCATCCTTGAGGCCGGTGCCACCGGTAGTCTCCCGGCGCGGATTCAGGCCGGCCAGGAACTCGGACATGTTGTTGAGACCGTCGCCATCCGGATCACTCAGCGGACTCCAGTCGCCGTTCTCGGCACCATACGGATCGAACGCCGACCAATACTGCCGCTGCCACCAATCCGCGAGACCATCGGCATTGCGATCTTCCACGAACATCACGTTCGACGGTGTGTCGGCAGGAGCGTCGACCACGGTCGCGCCACCCTGTACCCTCGGATGATGCCGCCACTGGCTTAGCCACGGCGTTTCGCCTGCCGCATCGGCAAAATCCTCGACCACGTTGAACGCCCAGGGCGCATAGCGCGCCGCATTGGGATGCGCGGCGGTGATCGCACCGTCGTCAAAGCGCAGCCAGCTTACCAGCCCGGGCTCATTCCCGCGAGCCATGAACGCTCGGTTATTGTAGTCGAAACGCAGGATATCCGAATCGCCGACCCGCTTATGGCTGAGTGCGGGAACCGCCGTTGACAGCGGCACCTGCGACCAGATTCGCACGTCGTCAATCATGCCGTTGAATCCGTAGCCGACCCGAGTGGTAAAGGGGCCGAGACCCGTGAGCGCGGGCGTGGGGCCGATCATGACTGCCTGATCATGACGAACTCCATTGACTTCGATATAAAGCACCCCGGTCACTTGGTCATAACCCCCGCGCAAATGCGTCCAGGCATTGGTCGGGATAGGATTGCGTCCCGTATGCAAGACCAAGGTCCCATCGCTTTTGGCATTGAAGGAGGCAACGGGGCGACCGGCGGCATCAAGGCCGAGGTAGTAATTATAGCGCCCGGCCTGAACCGTGCGGCTGATGATTTCCGCCGGTCCGTAGGCCGCCGGATTCACCCACGCCTCAAGTACCCAATTCGGCAGCGTATACCGTGACTCCAGCGGCAGCAAGACATGATTCGCTACGTTGCCATCCAGCGATAGAACGCGGTTGGTCAGGGACACAAGGCTGTCCAGCGGATCATGCAAAGCCTTAACCTCGACACCATCCGGCTTACCATCATTGTCCGTATCCCAGATGGACGGATCGGTGCCGTAAACGTTGCTTTCGTCCTGATGGGATAACCCGTCACCATCGGTGTCCTCATCGGCATCGCCCACACCGTCGCCATCGGTGTCCGCCATATACGGGTTCGTTCCGGCTCGGAATTCCGCGAGGTTGGTGAGTCCATCACCGTCAAGATCGGCATCGGCACCGTTAACCCCGGTCGCATCACGCGGGTCCAGCCCGTACATCTCTTCCCACCAGTCGGACATGCCGTCGCCATCGGTATCATAATCGTCGCGCCCGGTGCCGGCATCATCCCACATCTCCACGTCCTCGTCTGCCGCAACGCTGCCCAGCGGCAGCATATCGGCATAGATCCCGTTGGTTGCCCAGAGCGTGATCTCCGAGTCCCCCGGCCGGGTCTCACCGCTCGTGTACGGCGCCATCCAGTCTGGATGGTGCTCGGCACGCACCCCGTCGCTAAACACAACGTAATGCTCGTAAATGAAGGTGTAGGGATTGCTTGAATTCGGGTAGTCCCCAGGAGCTGTCCACGGTTTGGTGGTATCAAACGGCGGATCCATCGCGGCATGGCCGGCGAGATTGTCAATCCACGGGATATAGCGGTAGTCCGTGTAGACCGTGGACCGGTGGTCAAGGGCCTGCGCCCACCAGCGAATGCCTAGGTAACCGGCCGGCCGCTGCACAAGCGCATTGAAGCCTGCAGGCGCCACCGGACTATGATCCGGGTCCGGCAAATCATCGACCGAGAACGCATAACGAATCGCCGGCTTTCCGGACATCATATTATGGACCTCGGCGCGCGTGTAACGCTTGTACATCGACGTAACGATGGTACTCTGCGAGCGAGCGCCGTCCCAGACGTGTACCTGGTCAACCCACCCTTTAAAGTGGTCGCGTAGCACCGGTTGACTGTGTATGGCATTTTTGAGAGGACCAACCAGCGTCAGCGCATTGTGCGGCCAGCCGTCAGGATTGTCATCTCCCGCCCCCACAACGATGGGTCCTGCATAGAGGGTCCCCGAACTTACGGGGCCATCCAGACCGCCATACCACCCATTGGCCGGAATTTCCGAGGTGGGTAAGGCAGCCGCCATCTCGCCGTTGACATAGAGCGTCAGCATCCCGACCCAGTAGCCGTCAACCGTATAATAGCCGCCATAGGTGCACGCCAGGTGAACCCATTTATTAGGCAAGAGCACCCCCTGCGGCGCTGTTTTTGCCTCGCGGAAGATGATATCGTCGCCCGCCCCGTGATAGCCCGCGAACGGTCGCCCAGCGGCATCAATACCCATCCGGAAGTTCACGCGAATAAGCGACGGATCGCCCATTGGATTGCCTTGCGGATACATCATCGGGCGCTCGACAATAATCTGCTGCACACCCGCTATCGGGGTCTCCGGGCGTATCCATGCTTCAACGGTGAAGGTGCGGAACTCGGTCTCGAGGTGGGCGAACGACGAGAGCGTACGCGCAGCGGCGGTCACGCCATCGAAGTAGAGAGCCCGACGCTTAATGGGAGACTGGCTCTCGAGCGGATCGGTAACGCCCGGCCCGATCCCCGGCTCGTCCACGAGCTCGGCATGGTCCGCGATGCCGTCGTTGTCGGTGTCGAACCCCTCATTCACCTCGAACGAGAACATATAGCTGGGCGGTGTATAGGCTTCCCCCCACCACCAGAGCGGCGCAAAGAGTCTGCCCAGCGTGTCGCCAAGCCAGTAGTGCTGATTCACCCAACTCTCCGGGGCGCTTGTATCCGTGACCCACAGCGGCGACGGATCCGTATGATAATAAGGCGGTGCATCCACCTGCCGCTCCGGGGCCTCAAACATGTTAGGCAACTGATCCTGATCCAGATCCGCGGCGGGATTGCCAGCCAGCCAGGGATAACGGCGGTAATCGGGTGGCGAGACAACGGGCATCTGAAACTCATTATGCGCCATTCCGCCGGTCAGCATATAGAACCCCACGACCTTGGAGTAGACCGTATCCAGGATGCCCCAGAGCGGGTTTAGTCCATGGTAGACCTCCCAATAGTCATCCATATCGTCGTAATCGGTATCCGTGTCCCCCGGATCTGTGGAGGAGAACCACAGCCCGGTGAGGTGCACGGCGGCGGTCGTGAACTTGAAGGGAACCTTTGCCGGGGTCACCAGGAAGTTCGGGTCCCATGCCTTCGGCGCACGCCCGCCGGGTCCGATGTACCACTCGCCGTTAGCGGACTGTAAATCATCAAACCAGTCATA
>CAZOXS010000365.1:0-9784 GCA_964583785.1 uncultured Victivallales bacterium | reverse complement strand
CGACAAGAAGAAGGGCGCCCGCGGCGCCAGCGCGTTTATCGTCGAGAAGGGTACGCCCGGCTTCACCTTCGGCAAGAAGGAGAACAAGATGGGCATCCGCGGCTCGATGACCCGCGAGCTGGTCTTCCAGGACTGCCGCATCCCGAAGGAGAATCTGCTCGCCAAGGAGGGCATGGGCTTTATCGTGGCGATGAAGACGCTGGATTCCTCCCGCCCCGGCGTGGCGGCCCAGGCGCTCGGCATTGCCCAGGGGGCCTTCGACGAGGCGCTGCGCTACAGCCGCCAGCGTCGCCAGTTCGGCAAGGCGATCTCCTCGTTCCAGGCCATCCAGTTCATGCTGGCCGACATGGCGACGCAGGTCGAGGCCGCCCGTGCGCTGACCTACCGCTGCGCGCAGTTCATGGACAGCGGTGCCAAGGATGTCAGCAAATGGTCCGCGATGGCCAAGGTCTACGCCTCGGACGTGGCGATGAGCGTCACCACCGACGCCGTGCAGATCCTCGGCGGCTATGGCTATATGAAGGAATACCCGGTCGAGAAAATGATGCGCGATGCCAAGATCACGCAGATCTACGAGGGGACCAACCAGATCCAGCGCGAGGTGATCGCCATGAAGCTGATCAAGGAAAGCGCCAGCTAAGCAAGCGCTGCCAGGGCATACGCAAGGCGTGGAGGGCAACCTCCACGCCTTTTTTTACAACGCGGGCTTCGCGGAAAACCGTTCCAGGACCCCCTGCACATCCTTTAACAGATAGGGCTTGCGCAGGATGGCGTCCGGTTTACCGGTATACCCATCGGGAATAATGGCCGCGTCATCATAGGCGGTCGCGAAGACAACCGGCAGCGTCGAGTCGGCTTTACGAAGCTTCGCCAGCACCTGCCAGCCGTCGATTCCAGGCATGCGGATATCGCAGAAGACCAGGTCGATCTCGGCGCGGTGCTGCTCGAACTTCTGTAGCGCCTCCTTGCCATTGCTCGCGCTGATCACCCGTGCGCCAAGAGATTGGAGCATCATCCCGGCCAGCTCGCGCAGCGGGGCCTCATCCTCCACCAGCAGGACGGTGATGGCGCCGGGCCCGCCCGCCGCTCCTGGTGCCACGGCCGGTCCGTCGGCAACCGTCACATCCCCGGCGGCCGGGAGGCAGATGCGGAATATCGTCCCCTCGCCTGCCTTGCTATCCACAATCACCCCGCCCCCGTGACTGCGCGCCAACCCCAGCACCAGTGGCAGGCCGATGCCGCGGCCGGTGAACTTGGTCGAGAAGAACGGATCGAAGATCTGCTCGACCATGGTGGCAGACATGCCAGCCCCGTCGTCGGTCACCTCGATCACCACAAACGCCCCGTCGGTCGGCACCCAGTCCATCGGGTAACGCACACCCGCACCAAATTCCCCGGGGCGAATCCGTGCCACGCGCAGCCCGACCTGTGTCGTGCCTTCCGCTTCCCAGGCGTTTGCCACCAGGTGGCCCACAATCTGGCGCAGGGCCTCGGCATCGGCCCAGACCACCAGGCTCTCGTCGGGCAGGGAGAGATCCAGCAGTACGGTTTCCGGCATCGATGACGCCAGCGACGGGCGCAGTTCCCGGCAAAGCGCGGCCACATCGACATGGCGCCGCTCCAGTCGCGATTGCCCCAGGCACGTCAGCATCAACTGGCTGATGTCGGATGCCTTTGTCGCCGCCTCGATGGCAATATCGATCGTCTCGGTCCCGCCGCCTTCCGCCACGGTCTGCATCCGGACCAGCTCCAGGCTGGCCAGCACCCCGCAAAGCTTGTTGTTGAAATGATGCGCCACCGCGCCGGCCATGCGGGTGATGCTGTCGGCCTTCTGTAGGTGGTGCAGCTGGTTCTCGATCTCGGTCTTCTCGGCCAGGGTCTGCTCATAGCGCTTGCGGTCCGAAATGTCGGTAACGAAACCATCGATCCAGTGTTCATCCACGCAGCGGCCTTTTTCCCAGACCCATTTTTCCTGGCCGTCTTTGGCGTGGATCCGGTATTCCAGCGTGAAGGGGCGATCCTGTTCAAGCGCGGTCTGGACCGCTGTCCAGACATACCGCCGGTCCGCCGGATGGATCAGCGAGGCGTAACGCACGGCGTCGCGGCCCAGCAGCTCACCGCGCGGATAGCCGGTCAACGCCTGGGCCCCCTCGGAGACAAAATCCATCGTCCAGTCCGCATCATTCGCGCTGCGATAAGCCATCCCCGGCAGATTGGCCAGCAGCGTGTTCAACCGCTGATCGCTCTCGCGCCGTTTCTCCTCCGCGAGTTTGCGCTCGGAAATATCGCTGGCCAGCGCCAGGATGTATTCCTGACTGTCGAACGAGACCTTGCCGAGACGCACTTCCGCCGGGTACGACGTCCCGTCCTTGCGTGAGAGACGTGTCTGGATGCAGGCCCGGCTGCCTTGCCTGATCCCGGCCAGGATCTGGTCGACGTCAGGGCCGGCCGCCACTTCATGGTCGAGATCGTAGACCGAGAGCCCCAGCAATTCCTCGCGCGTGTAGCCGGTCCCCTCGACCGCGGCGCGGTTGACGTCGTAGATCCGTCCGTCGAAGTCATGCAGGAAAAGCATTTCAACCGCTTCATTCATCAGGACGTGGTACTTTTCCTCGCTCTTGCGCAGGGCCTCTTCGGTCTCGCGCAGCAGGGTCACATCGGTAATGTATCCCACCACCCGGATCACCTTCCCGGCTGCATCCCGGATGGGTTCCGCCCCGGTACGCACCCAGATCTTCCGGCCATCGTGCGTGGTGAAGGGAACTTCCAGATCATACGGATCCCCGTTCTCGGCGCAGCGCCGGAAGGCCTCGTAGACCCGTGCCTCGTCCGGCGGGGCATAGCACTTCAAGCCCAGGCGGATGTGCTCGGTCGAGCCCGGCTTGAAGTCGGCGGGATTGAAGCCGTGTAGCTTGTAGGTCTCCTCCGCCCAGTGCATCGTCTCGGCGGCGACATCCCATTCCCAGCTGCCCATCTTGCCTTGCCGCAGGGGCCGGTTGAGCGGCATACGACTGACGCGCAGGGCTTTCCCGGCATCGGGAAGGGCATCGGGGGGAAATTCGCCATCAGCGGCTAGGCCGCTGCCGCCGTCGTCCATCGGCCCCTTGCCAAAGTCATGCGTAATCCGGCCCATGATCTCGCCGCCTCTCCGCTACCCGACGCCCTGTGCCGTGTCAACCAGCCACCCCGCGCAACGCGGCGTTACACGGGCGGAAGTGACACGATGCACCATCATGCATCGCGGCATCGGTGATGATCGTATAAGCCGCCCGGACATAATGCAAGCGCGAAAAACGTCTTCGGTCTTCAGTCTGCCCCGGCGCAACCTGTAACTTCAAAGAAGTAACTGGGTGGCTGATTCGCTCAAGTACCCACCACATATAGTGTCCGTTGTCTGCGTTCGAGCGCGCGTGCCCGAGCCCGAAAGTAGTTCGCGACAAAGTTGACGATGGTGTTGGTCGGGGCCGTTCACGACAACGTTCACGCAATAGAGGGTCAGGAAGGCACTACACCGGGAACATGGTCGTAAACGATCCCGAAACTAACTATTCCGAGAACCTTGTCGTGAACCACATCGAATTGACAATGCCTTGTTTTTTATGCCCATGCCACATCTTGGAGGCACTTGAGGCAATCAGCTACCCACACACTCACACACCCACACACGGCCCCCCAAGTTTCACCTCCGCATCATCTTGGCCGCCCAAGACCCCTTACCGGCCGCTGCGCACCAGCAGGTATTCCACCTGGACGGCCTTGTTGAGGGGAATGATCCAGTCGCGGTAGATGGCGCTGATCACCTCGGGCGCGACCGTCGGCGTGGTGGCATTGCGGTTGAGTTCGGCCGTGTACGTGCCAGCCTTGGCGGCGACGCGATCGAGCACTTGCTGCTCGACCGCGGTGTCGGTGATGGCGGCCATCAGCAGGCTGGGATCGCGTTTCGCCAGCGCCTCGCGCAAGGCCTCGCTCGGCTGGCGGGCCTTGCTTTCCGCGACGAACTTGCCGTAATGGATGCGCTTCGAGAGCGCCTGTAGGCAGGCCACGTCGCAAACCCCTGCCGAGCCGTACTGGCGGTCGTCGCCGGGGGCGCAGATCAGCGGTACCAGCGTTTCCTCGTACAGGGTCCGGATCCGCGAATTGATGTTGATCGTGTTCGGCACGAGCGGATTCTCCGCGAACCCCAGCGGCGGCAGGATCGGCGCGGGCAGATCCGTGAAGAACGGGTGCTCGTCCGGACTGGTGTAGCGCCGCACCTTGGCATGGGTGCGCTCGCACTCGCGCAGCAGGAACCCGCAGAGACTTTCGCCCTCAAGCGCCTCGCCGAAGGCCCCCGGCTGGTAGACCGGTGCGTTGCGCAAAAACTGCGCCCGTTCAATCAGCGCGAAGATGATGGTCTCCTCGAGCCGGATCAGGACATGGCGCACATGCGCGATCTGGAGCTGTTCACTCATGGCCGGAAGCATAGATTTACAATTCCCGCTTGTCGAGTGCGGAACGTTGGACAGGAAAGATGACTGGATTATAGTTGATTCGGACTCCAATGAGGATCAGAATGGCTCCAGAGACAGGATTCAGGATGCCGTTCGAAAGGATCAGGTGTTGCCATGACGAAGCAAGAACATCAAATCATTGAACATTTGGCCATGCAGGAAAGCGCCATTGCATCGCTATATGCGGCATTTGGCGAGGCGATCCCGGAAATGCGTGATTTCTGGCGTAATCTGGTGGCCGAGGAGAAGGCCCATGCGGCCGTGGTGTGGAAACTGGCCGAACTGTGCAAAACCTCCGCTACGCAGATTAATACACATGCGTTTAATGTAGAGACCATACAGACCAACATCGCCTATCTCAATCGCCAGACAGAGGCTGCCAAAGCCAATGGCGTGTCGGCCTTGAAGGCCCTTGCGCTCGCGCTTGATACCGAGAAAGGGCTGATCGACAGGGAATTCTTCCGTGTCATCAAGTCTGATAATCCCGCCATCGAGCGAGAGCTGGATGCCATTCAGGACCATACCAAAGAGCACTTTCGTCACATCGAGCAACGCATTCAGCAAGAGCGCACCAAAGCGTCCAAAAGCAGCCTGCTGGAGGCCCGCGTGGGTGTCATCAGCAAACTGGCCGAATGCGAAGGTCTGCTGGCCGAACTCTACGGGGCCTATAGCGCCTCTATCCCGGAAATGAAACCGTTCTGGAGTGCCATCTCCAACAGCGAAATACAGCACGCCGCGTTACTGGAATTGCTCGCTGAAGGAATGCGCGAAGGCAGGCTCACGGTCAATACCGAGCGGTTTTCAGAAAAGGCGATCACGTTGTTTCAAAAGCTGGTTCGAGAGGCGACCGGGAAGGCGAAAAGCAGTTCACTACCCGCCAAGGATACGATAATCACCGCGCTGGCAATCGAATCCTCCCTGCTGGAGGCGGACTTCTATACCACCGTCCAGTCCGATGCGCCGGAATTCCGCGAAATTGCCGAAAAGCTGGCATTGGAGACCAATCAGCATATCAACTCGCTACAGCAAACGCTGCAGAATATGACCAAGGATCCTATCTTAATCTAGACAAGATGACAGGATTGGCAGGATCAAATTGCTTGGAAAGTACGCCCGTTTATCCTGTTAATCCTGTCGAAAACAAAACGAGAGGATTAGTAACTGACTTTCTTAATCGTAATCCTGATCGTAATCGGATAGTTTGGGCGGTGTTGATTTACGATGACGATCGAGGAGAAAGCGTATGAACGTGATGTTACGATGTTGGTTGATTGCCTTGCTGGTGGTTGCCGCCGGCTGCGCCCGCCGCGAGACCCGCGTGCAGCAGGGCGATCGCGAGGGCGTGCTGCATTTCGGCAATCTCTCCGAGCCGGTCTCGCTGGATCCGCATCTGGTGACCGGTGTCTCCGAGCATAACATCATCTCGGCCTTGCTCGAGGGGTTGACGGCCGAGGATCCCGTCACCCTCGAACCGGTGCCCGGCGCGGCCGAACGCTGGGAGATCTCGCCCGACGGCCGCCGCTATACCTTCCACCTCTGGCCCGACGGCCGCTGGTCGAATGGCGACCCGGTCACCGCGGCCGATTTCGTCTTCGCCTACCGCCGCATCCTCACGCCGGCCCTGGGTGCCCCCTACGCCTACATGCTGCACGGGATCGTCAATGCCGAGGCCTACAACCGCGGCGAGCTTGACGATTTCGGCGCGGTCGGTGTCAAGGCGCTGGATGCCACCACGCTGGAGGTCACCCTCACCGAGCCGATCCCCTACCTGCTCTCGCTGCTCAGCCACTACTCCTGGTTCCCGGTGCATCCGCCCACCATCCTGGCGCATGGCGCGATCGGTGATATCGGCACCGGCTGGACCGAGGCCTACGTCGGCAACGGCCCGTTCGTGCTCGACGAGCGGCATGTCAACAAACACATCCGGGTCCGCAAGAGCGAGACCTACCGCGATCGCGACCGGGTCGCCCTCAATGGCATCGTCTTCTACCCGATCGGGGACCACACCATCGAGGAACGCGCCTTCCGCGCCGGCCAACTGCACATCACCGGCACGATTCCGGTCGACCGCATCGATCACTACCGCCGCAACCGTCCCGACGTGCTCCGCCTCGAACCCTATCTGGGCTGCTACTACTACCTCTTCAATACCGCCCGCCCGCCGCTCGACAACCCGGATGTGCGCCGGGCCCTGGCTATGGCGGTCGACCGCGACAGCATCACCCGCCACATCACCCGCGGCGGCGAGACCCCCGCCTACCACTTCACCCCCCCCGCCACCGGCGGCTACACCGCCACCAACATCCTCACCGGCACGGCGGAGGATGCCCGCCGCCTGCTCGCCGCCGCCGGTTATCCCGGCGGGCAGGGCTTCCCGGTCCTGCGGCTGCTGTACAATACCGCTGACACGCATGCCCGCCTGGCCGAGGCGCTCCAGCAGATGTGGCAGCGCGAGTTGGGGATCGGGATCGAGTTGGTCAACATGGAATGGAAGGTCTATATCGAGGCGACCCAGAGCGGCGACTACGACATCGCCCGTGCCGCCTGGATCGGCGACTACCTGGATCCCAACACCTTTCTCGACCTCTGGCTGACCGGCGGCGGCAACAACCGTACCGGCTGGGGCAATCCGGCCTACGACGCCCTGATCCGCGAGGCGGCGCGAACCCTTGACCCCGGCCAGCGCCACGCCCGCTTCCAGGAGGCCGAAGGCATCCTCATGCGCGAGATGCCCATCATGCCGCTCTATTTCTACCGCAGCAAATCCCTCGTCCAGCCCTCGGTCCGCGGCTGGCACCCCAACCTGCTCGACCACCACCCCTGGAAACACATCCGCCTGGATTAATAGAGATCCAGCACGAGCAGACGATAGTATAAATGCTCCATCCCCGGTTCAGACTGGGCCGCAAACGTGGTCTCGTAATCAGTTGCGTTGATCACATTACTGATTGTGATCCAGCTCCCTTCCATGAGTCTTTCGCGCGCTTGAACAAGGTAGCGCCGCCCTGGAACGGTACGGAATACAAACGTGATCGTTTTCACCAGGTCCGGGCCTTGCGTCATCTCGACATTCGCCACCTTGAATGTTGAATTAGGATCTCCCGGCACGAGGCCAGCCCGCAGCTTGTTGCCAAAGGTCATGCCGCTGACATCGGCAATCGCGTCAAGAGCAGGTGGATTCGTCGGATTATAGCCGTATTGCTGCCAAAGCCAATCGGGGATACCGTCGCCACTGCTGTCCATCGCGTCTTCGGTGTCGACACGCAAGTGTATCATCATGGCAGGCAGGTTGTCTGCAACTTCAGGAACGATACGCGCAGCCATCGGGGGAACGCCCTCATGTCGCAGCAGGATGGTGTGCGAAGCACTATGCCAACCGGCCCCGGCATGCGATGCCGGGTCCATTAGATCCACCACCGCGTCCGTCACCTGTCCGGAAGGTAGGTAGTCGACATAGATCTGAATGCCTTGAGGCACGCTTTGTGCGTGAGTCATCGTCCGGTTTGTTGCCGTATCCAGCACCAGCGGAACCTCGACCGCTGTCGTTTGGTTCTCGAGGACCCAGGCCGTGATCGGACGCGGCTGCAGATACCCGCTCTTGCGCAGTAGGATCGTATGCGATCCTGGCGAAAGGGTTTCGACCGTAATGGGCGTTACGCCTTCCGGTTGGTCGGCATAATCGACGTAAACGTCGGCACCCGCCGGAATCGTGGCGATTGAGACCGAACCCGTTACCGTCGATAGCAGATCGATTTGCATCACAACGGTTTCTGCCTCCGCGGCCGGGATTATCTGCGGCGGGGGACGAGGTTCGCCTTCCTTTTTGAGACTGATCACATGCGACGCCAGCCGGTATCCGGCCCAATCCTGATTACCAACCTCCCCCAGGTTGATCACGGCCGGTGTAGATGTACCCGTCGGCCAGTAATCGAGATAGATTTCCGCGCCCGACGGGTCGGAAATCACCTCTAGCAGGGCAGGACTCTGTCCCGCGGAAAGGTCGAAATTCATTGTGGTCTCCTCGCCGACTACCAAGGCGAATGGTACGGCCTCGGATTGATGCCTCATCCCGTCCCACCACTCATCGGCGAACCCATCCGCCTCGACTTTGAGTGTGTATGTCCCCGGCAGCAGGCCCGCAAGGTCGTACTGGCCCAGGTCGTCGGTGACCGTCCGGCGTGTCGTTTCATAGTCCGCGTTGATCGCCTTCAGGCGGGCTCCCGGCAGCGGACGGCTCTCGCCCTGCACGACCCCGCTGATGTGCGCCCCGCGTTCCAGCGGGAAGTCCACATCCAGGATCGTCTGCCCGCCTGTTGCCGTCACGGTCGTGGCACCGGCCGGCGGGGTCTGCTGCCCGGCATAAAGCGGCCCGCCGAGCCATGCTCCCAGCAGGCCAGTCGATGCATCCGGATTGGCGCGCAAATAGTAGGTTCCCGGCAGGATACGGGAGATTGTGTAGTTCCCGGCACTGTCGCTTACGGCGGAGCGCCAGGTGTCGTGCAGGTAGACCCGGACACCTTGCACGGGCTGCCCGCTACCGGCATCCGTCGCCGTGCCGGAGATGGATACATAGGTTTGCAGCGATGCATTGATATTGGAAACGGTGGTGCCGCCACCGGGCACGTCGATGTCTGTACCGCCCTCGCCAGGCCATATATCGAGGAGTCCATCATACGTCTCGCCGATGTATTGCCCCGTCATGTATTCTGAGAAATGGATCCGGTAGGTGCCTGCCGCCAGCCCGTTGATTTCGTAGCGACCGTCTACGTCCGTGGAGCCCCAGGAAACACCATCCAACGAAGATCCGTCCCAGCGGTAGGCGGTCACGCTGACATTCTGCAGTGGCGTTCCGTCGGCTTCTGCCGTCACCAGCCCCGTGATGATCGACCCCATCGCCAGCGACGCATTGATATTGGAAACCGTCGTCGCCGGCGGCACGCCGATATCTGCGCCTCCAAAGTAAGGACTGTCGCCGACGACATTGTCGTAGATCTCGGAAAGGTAACCGCCGTTCCAATCATTGAATACCACCCGGTAAGTGCCCGCGATTAATCCCCCGACTTGGTAAATCCCCTCGCTGTCAGTATATTCCTGATTAACCCAATCCCATCCCGATCCGTCCCAGCGGTAGGCGGTCACGCTGACATTCTGTAGTGGCGTTCCGTCGGCTTCTGCCGTCACCTGCCCTGCGATGATCGATCCCATCGCCAGCGAGGCATTGATATTGGAAATCGTTGTCTCTGCTGGCACGTCGATATCGGTGCCTCCGTAATAGGGATCCGTGCCGGCCACAT
>CAZOXS010000364.1:0-15679 GCA_964583785.1 uncultured Victivallales bacterium | reverse complement strand
GTTGAAATGCACAAACAGCGCTGCACACGGAAACAAATTTCAAATATTTTTGGCTAGTCTTTTTTGTGTTTGCGGTCACATTTGGCTTGCAAGCCGCGCGGACTAGCGTAACGATTAACACCCGTTTTTAACACACCGGTTTCAGGACGGATAAATCATGACGATTGCGGAATGGTGGAGACAACGGCACAAGCCTGAAACAACGGTTAATGTCGACGAGGATCTGGGCGGTCCCCTGATCCATGAGGATGAGCTGGAACAATACGATCACGATATGCGGATCGTCTCCGCCCAGGGCGGCACCATTAACGAGGAAAAGCTACAGCGCAAGGCCGAGAAGGTCATTCTCAGCGCGGCGGAAGACTCCCTGCAACGCATACACGCCATCAAGATGGGGCGCTGCCCGGACTGCGGCCACCATGTGCGGCAACATCTGTTCGCCTCGATCTGCGACCACTGCGGCTGGCACACGTTCGAGGTGCCGCGGCAGGGTTCCGTACGGGTACATATCACCAACGGGACCCCGGTCGAGGGCGAGCGCTGCTACGTGATGAAGACCGGCGTCGTGCTGGTGGTGATCGATGATGTCGTGCGTGCCAAGATCCCGACCAGCTCGGTAAGCTGGATCGAGTACCTGTGGGACAAGCTTGAACTCGGGGCACGCCATCGCCAGGTGCTCGACCGCATGAGCCTGTTGTGCGCCTGGTGCCAGCAGGAGGCCAACCCGGAAGCCGACGGCTTCCACATGGCGCACGTCGCCTTCGGCGCGGCCCAGGAGCGCTACTGCTTCTGCTGCGACGACTGCTACGAGGCTTTCCGCAAGATGTATCCGGCCCGGGTGCACCGCAACTGCTACGAACGCGACTGTGCCACTTGCAATTTGTGCATGAAGCGCTACTCCGACGACGAGGACGGCATCCGCATGCTGGCCAAGGATTATCTCAAGATCGTGAAACAGGCAAGAACAGGAAGCAGCCATGAGTGATTATCGTACCACGACCGGGGAACCCCTGCCCGAAGGCACCCGTGAAAAACGGCGATGGCGGCGACGCTGGGTGCGTCGTGCCCTCTGGATTACCGGCACCCTGTTGCTGGTCGGGTTCATCTTGCCGGTAAGGGTCCGCGTTTCCGCCAACGGCTACGTCACCACCGACGATTACGCTGAAGTCCGGCCGGCCGAGGCGGGTCCGGTGGCCGAGGTGCTGGTTCAATCGGGTGCGCCTGTGAAGCAGGGGGATATGCTCGTGCGGCTGGATGATCGCGTCCAGCGCGCCGCCCGCGACGAGGCTGCCGCCGCAATCAGACGCATCGAGGCGCTGATCGCCAGCCGCGCCGCCGCCATGGAGGAGCAGCAGCGACGCCACCGGCACCTCATCACACAAGCCGAGATCCGCCTGGCGCATGCCGAGACCGTCATGAAAATGACGGCGGACCTGCACGCCAAGGGGTTGGACTCGGGACGCTCGCTGGAAGATCGTAAGACGGCCCTGGCGCTGGCCCGCGCCGAGTGCGACCGTCTGCGTGACGAGGACGCCCAAACGCTCGCCAGCAAGGAAATCGAGGTCCTGCAACGCGAGCTCGACATGCAACGCAGCGTCGTGGCCAAGGCGGAAGCACAGCTTCAGACCCGCCACATCCTGGCCCCGATCAGCGGCCAGGCCGTGCGCTATGAGTTCGTCACCGGTGAACTGGTCACCCCGCAGAACGTGCTGTACGAGATCTTCGGCGGCGACCGCCAGATCCTGAAGCTGCGCGTTCCGGAACGGCACGCCGCGCAGGTAAAACCGGACGCCCCCTACAAGGCCGTGCTGAGCATCTACACAGGGATCGGTCGCCACCGGTTCCGCGGCACGGTCAGTGCGCTGCGCTCGGTCATCCAGTCCGACAACCAGCAGACCTACCGGATGGCATACTGCACGTTCGACGACGACGGGCTGGCCGTACCGCCGGGCACCTCGGCCGAGGCACGGGTCACCGTGGCCACCGTACCCTTCTGGTTCTGGATGTTCGGCGTACGCTAATCTACCGGATCCCGCCTATGAATGCCCAGCGCAACGCGACCCTCTGGCGCTTCATCAAGCCGTTCCGGCGGCACCTCATCGGCCTGCTGATGCTGACGGGCCTGATGTCGGCGATCGGGATGCTGCCACCGCTGCTGACGCGCGCGGTCATCGATCATGTCCTGACCCGCGGCCGCACGGACCTTTTACTGTCGCTCGGGGTCGCGCTGCTGCTGGTGCCGGTCATCTCGGCCAGTTCCGGTCTCATCCAGCATGTCTGGATTGCCACCATCGGCCAGAAGTTCGTGCTGCGCATCCGGGCTGCCGTGTACGACCACTTTTTGAAACTCTCGCTCGGATTCTTCCACGCCAACAGTACCGGCAAGCTGGTCAGCCGCCTGATGGAGGACAGTGCCGCCGTGCAGAACATGGTCACCGCCTCCTCGGTGCAGATCCTCTCGGATCTGATCACGGCACTGGTTTCTGTCGTGATCACCTTCATGATCAACTGGCGGCTGGCGATCCTGCTGCTGATCGTGGTGGCGGCGTTCGCCCTCAATTACCGTCTGAATGTCGTGCGCATCCGCATCACCAACCGCCGCTTCCGTCAATCTCAGGACCGCCTGGCTGGCGGGCTGACCAACCGCCTGACCGGCTCGCTGACGGTCAAGACCTACGGGGCGGAAGAACGCGAGCACGCCATCTTCCGGGAGCAGTCGGACCAGGCGGCGGTCCTGTTCGAGGAGTCGGTCGCCGCCAACAGCACCTTCAACATGAACACCAGCCTGCTACAGGGGCTTAGCCACGCGCTGGTATTCTTCGCCGGTTGCGGACTGGTTCTGACGGGTGAGGCGACCTACGGCGACGTGGTGGCCTTCACGGCTTATGCGATGCAACTGCTCTGGCCGGCGGTACGTTTTTCCATGATCGCCCAGCAATTCCAGAATGTCGGTATCTCGGCCGACCGGCTCTTTGAGATGCTTGAGGAGAAGCCCGCGATCACCAGTGCCCCGAATGCCGTCAAGGTTGCGCGCGTGAAGGGGTCGGTGGACTTCCAGCACGTTTATTTCCACTACAAGCCCGACACGCCGATCCTGCGTAATTTCCATCTTCACGTGCCGGCCGGCCAGATGGTCGCGCTCGTGGGGCCGACCGGTTGCGGCAAGACAACCGTGCTTTCGCTGCTGCTGCGGTTCTACGACGTGCAACGGGGCAGCATTCGTATCGACGGACGCGATGTGCGCGAATACGACCTTCAATGCATGCGACGGCAATTCGGTATCGTGCTGCAGGAATCGCTACTGTTCAATGCGACGGTCGCCGCCAATATCCGCTACGCACGGCCAGACGCCACGGCGGATGAAATCGCCACGGCGGCCCGGTTGGCTGAGATCCATGACGAGATCGCGACCATGCCCGATGGCTACGACACCCTGCTCGGGTCACGCGGCGTGGAACTTTCCACCGGCCAGAAACAGCGGATCAGCATTGCGCGCGCCATCCTGGCCGACCCGCCGATGCTGATCATGGACGAGGCCACCAGCTCGCTGGACAGCGAATCCGAGCAGAAGATCCAGACCGCGCTGGCCCGGTTCCTGCGCGGGCGTACCGCCTTTGTGGTCGCCCACCGCTTGAGCACCATCCGTCATGCCGACACCATCCTGCTGCTCGATGGCGGACGCATCGTGGAGGCCGGCAGCCATGACGCCTTGCTGGAAATCGAGAACGGCCGTTACCGCCGCTTGTACGAAAGCCATGCCGGCCACGGCGTCCTGAGCGAGGAGGGTGCCTGATGCGCCGTGACCACCATGACATTCCCTACCGCCCGCCGATGGAGCAGAACCGCTGGACCGGCGGTTCCGCATGGCCACCGGTCATCCGGTTCCTGCGCCGCTACCTTAGGCCGCACCGCAAGCCGATCCTCATCTGCATCCTGCTGCTCAGTATCAATGCCTGTTCCGGCTACCTGCTGGCCTACTACTCCCGTATCGTCGTCGATCGCATCCTGGTCGTGCAGACCATGCGTCCCCCTGTCGGACCCTCGCCCACCCTGCGCAGCGTGGTCAATGCCCGCGAGAACCGGCCGGTGCCGGCGCGCCAGCCCAGTCAGGGTGCCGTCAGCGAGCGCTCCCGGATCCGCTTCGCCTCCCCCCGCCCTGCCGGTGCCGGCCGGGCACTGCTCGGAATGTTCCTGGTGTTTATCACCACCCTGATCGGTCTCAACATGGCCGCGCGCATGGCCGTGCGGCTGCGCATAAACACCTCGCGCGAGATCACGCGCAGCCTGCGCGACGACTTGCACCGCAAGGTGCTCTCGCTCTCCAAGGCCTATCACGAACGCCACCCGCCGGGGCGACTGCTGGCCCGCATCCTGTCCGATGTCGATGCCATGCGCCAGCAACTGATGCAGACCCTCACGCAGGGCGGGAACCAGATCGTCATGGTGGTGGTCGGCATCCTGCTGTTGCTCACGATCGACGCCCGTATGACGCTGGCTTTCGTGCTGGTCCTGCTGCCGTATGTCTCGCTCGTGCGCTTCTTCCAGCGGCGGATGATCCCGATCCATCGCGAGACGCGCCACACAAATGCGTGCATGTACGGTTACACGGCTCAGAAGCTCGACGCCGTGCGCGCCATCTTCGCCTACGGGCGCGAGGCCCACGAGCGCCTGGTCTTCCGCCGGCTCTCGCACAGCATGTTCCGCGACGTGATCGCGCACGAGCGCTACGGCGCGGCCTTGAACATGTGCGGGGCGATCATCACCTCGACCGCCACAGTGGGGCTTTTCCTGGCCGGATCTGGGATGGTGATCGGGCGCGACATCACGCTCGGCGAGATGCTCTTCGCCTACAGCGTGACCGCGACGCTGTTTGCCCCCGTCATCGGCCTGACCCAGTTGGCGGCCACAGCCTCGTCACTGCTCGTCCTGGCCCAGCGGCTGATGCAGATTCTGGAGGAACCGATCGAGGTCAAGGAGACCCCGGGGGCGGTGCTGTTCCCCGTGCCGCTGAAGGACGGCCTGGGATTGCGCAACGTACGGTTCGCCTACAATGCCGGCAGCGAGGCGGCACTGCGCGGCGTATCCCTGAATATCCCCGTCGGCAAGTGGTTCTGCATCATGGGGCCCAGCGGCAGCGGCAAGAGCACCCTGCTGCACCTTATAAGCCGCCTCTACGACCCGCAGGCCGGCCAGATTTCCGTGGATGGAACCCCGCTGGCGAAGATCAGTTTCGACTCCCTGCGCCGCCACATGGCGTTGATCCCGCAGGAGGCGCAGATCTTCACCGGTACCGTGCGCGACAACATCACCTATGGCGACCCCGATGCCACCCCCACGACGATCATGGACGCGGCCAAGGCGGCCGAGTGCCACGACTTCATCATGGATCTGCCAATCCAGTACGAGTCGCTCGTCGGCGAACGCGGCACAACCCTCTCGGGCGGCCAGCGCCAGCGCATCTCCATCGCCCGCGCCCTGCTCACCAAGCCGGAGGTTCTGCTGCTCGACGACGTGACCTCCGCGCTCGATGCCGAGACCGAGCGTCGCATCCAGGAAACGCTGGCCCGCCTGATGCAGGGCAAGACCGCCGTGGTCGTCTCCCAGCGCGTCTCGATGGCCATGCGCTGCCACCGCATCTGCATCCTCAGCGGCGGCGTCATCACCGAGGAGGGCACTCACGCCGAACTGATGGAACGCAACGGCTACTACGCCCGCCTCGTCAAGCAGCAGACCGGCTGAGCGTCTGCCGCATTTTCGGTTGACGTAATATAATACGTCATCTATTCTGTTTGCATGAATGAGCTGGCAGAGGCAAGGAGACGGCGAGGGTTGACACAGCGCGAGCTGGCGGCGCGCGCCGCGATTTCTTTCAAGGGGCTGCAACTTCTTGAACGTTCGGGACACAACTGGCGGATTGGAACGGTAGAGCGCGTTGCCGAGGCGCTGGGAATGCCGGGGCAAGGGGTGGAGGTCGCTGTGACGCATTTTTTGCGTATGCCTGTGGATTCGATGCCAGACGTTTCTCTCCGGATCTTGCTGGACGGGTTCGATTCCTGGAAAACACATCTTTTTGACTTTGTTGATGCATTCCGATCCACCCGAAATGCCGATTTGATCCAAGAGGCTCCCGTCGTGGATCTGGATATGCGGTTGCGTGCTTTATGTGCATCGGTAACGGAAGCCCTCTGCCGTGAGGCTAACATGAAGCCGCCTGCCTGGTGTGCAGGGGTTCCCGCGCTGGATGCACCGTGGTTCGTTTCCGGCATTGAGAACCTTAAAGCCATGGCTCTGGTGGAATCGCCCGCCTGGTTTCGTGCCAGGGGACTATTCGTTCTTGGTAACTTTCTAGCGAGGGCGTAGCCGGTCATGCTGGATTCCGCAACGATTCTCAAATTGTTTGGCGCCTTGAACGATGAACTGCGTGTGGCAGGCGTACGCGGGGAAATCGGAATCTGCGGCGGGGCGGTCATGTGCCTGGTATTCAATGCAAGGGAGTCGACAAAGGACGTAGACGCCATTTTCCGACCGACGCGGGAGATTCGTGATGCCGGCAGAGCCGTCGCTCAGAAATTCGGCATTTCGGCCGACTGGCTGAATGATGCCGCCAAAGGATTCTTCCTGTCGCAGCCACCTGTCCATGACGTTGTCGAGCTTTCAAATCTAAGGGTATGGGCGCCACAAGCCGACTACATGCTGGCCATGAAATGTGTTTCGGCGCGATTTGACTCTCATGACCTTGACGACACGAAGTTTCTGCTCAAGCATCTTGAGGTCAAGACTGTGGAGGAGGCGAGCACGATCATTGAGAAGTACTACCCTCGTAATGTCATCCCCGCCAAGACGCAGTTTCTGCTGGAAGAGCTGCTCGACGGCGGCCAAAGTTAACGGTGCAACAGAGACCGGGAAGCAGATGTGTATGGAATTGCACGGATTGAACGGCGGATTCACCCTGGCGAACGGGAACGATTTGGAAACGGATTGAGTGCAGAGGATGGCACAGTGCAGCGTGCAGTACGGGCAAAAGGCAAAATCCTGACAGATTGTGGCGACAGCATCATCAGGGCATGTTCTCTGTTTTGAATATACTAGCGTCGAAAAACGCATATTTTCGACGCTAGTAAGTCCGTTTATGGACGGATGCTGGGCGGCTAGATCTTGAGCGTTCACCCAGAGCATATAGGCTCGGAGATCTGCTTTCTTCAAGGCGTCGAAATTCAGTACAGTATCTCGGAAATATCAGAACATTCCGAGATACTGTACTGAACTTTCCCCCTGAGGGACAGATGCTTCAGCATCTTTATATCATAGGTCTATTTGAAGATACGTAGCCGTTTTACTCCAGCCGTCCGGTCAGTTTCAAAGCCAGAAAAAAACGATTAGCTTTCTTGTGTTGCAAAACATTTGCGCCCGGCGGGGTTCGGTGTTACGTTGCAGGCGTTCTAAACAAGAGTCGGATCGATGGGAACGGGACTCGGGAAGCCTTTCCAGACGCTGGGGATCTGTTGGTGCAGGCGGGCGCGAATCTGAGCAGCGAGAGTGTCAGAAGCTGAGTCCCATTGTCGCTGTATACGCGAAGGGAATCAGTCGGTCGTAACCAGTTGTTGTCCGGTGAGTTGTTTTGAATGTAGAGTGTTGCAAAAAAAAACTGCCGAAACCTGCGAAAACGGTAAAAAACGTGTCTAAATCTTTTATTAAGGATGAGCGTAAAAACCCGCACGAGGGACATCGGGAGCGGATGCGGTTACGTTTTCTTGAGGAAGGGCTGGATTCCTTTGCCGATCATGAGATTCTCGAGTATGCCCTATTCTATACCATACCGCGCGGTGACACCAATGAGATAGCGCATCGGTTGCTGGCTAGTTTCGGGTCCTTAGCCGCTGTTTTCGAAGCCAATCCGGCTGACCTTGCGGACGTAGAAGGCATGGGTAGCCGTACGGCCGCCTTTCTTTCGTTTATTCCGCAATTGGCGCGACGGTATCTGAAAGATAGATTAGAAACGAAAAAGCCTTGCCTGAACACATCCGAAGAAGTCATGGCCTATGCGATCCCCTTGATGTCAGGCCGCGCCGAGGAGGTTTTCTATGTGGTTTCTCTCGATTCGGCTTGCCGCATGCTAAACGCTTCCATGCTGGCGAAAGGGACCGTCGCTGAGGTCCGGTTGCATCCGCGCCAAGTTGTTGAAGTTGCGATTCGCAATCGGGCATCATCCGTTGTTTTTATCCATAATCATCCGGCAGGCACCCCTAAGCCGTCTACGGACGATTTGCGCCTCACCGAGACTTTGATCAAAGCACGCCTGCCTTTGGGTATAAAAGTCCTTGATCACGTTGTCGTTGCGGGGGATCTAGCATTCAGTTTTGCGCGCGAAAACATGTTGCCTAAAGCATAAAGGGGTTGTAATGGCGATTTCATATACGGTCTCGCAGCAGCAGGCTATTGACCACATCAACGGCAATTTGCAGATCATCGCCTGCGCCGGTTCTGGCAAGACCCAGGTCCTTGCTCAGCGGATCGTCAACATCCTCGCCAAAAAGAATGTGTCTCCCAAAAACATCGTGGCCTTCACGTTCACGGAAAAAGCTGCCGGCGAACTGAAAGACCGCATTTACCGCTTGTGCAAGGATCAGCTTGGCGATGTGCTCGGCCTTGCTGACATGTATGTCGGCACGATTCACGGCTTCTGCCTGGACCTCCTCCAGACCTACCTCTATAAATACCTCAAGTATTCCGTCATCAGCGAGGTCCAGCAGCGCCTGTTGATCGACCGGAACAGCAAGAAATCCGGTCTTTCGGATTTGCAGACGCACGACGCGAAACCGCTGAAGCGCTGGCAGGACTCGAAACTCTACCAGACGATTCTGACGATCCTTCGCGAGGCGGAGATTGATAACAACCTGCTTCCCGCATCGCATCCGACTCGGCTGGCGTTGGCCAAATACACGGAGCTTCTGCATGAGCACCGCTATTTGGACTACTCGATGATCCTGACTGAGGCCGTCGGCGCCCTCGCGAACGACAACAGCCTGAGAACCAAGATCGCTGATCGGATCAAGTACCTGATCGTCGACGAGTATCAGGACGTCAATCCGCTTCAGGAATGCCTGATCAAGCTGCTTCACGACTTGGGCGCCAACCTCTGCGTGGTCGGCGACGACGACCAGACCATCTACCAGTGGAACGGAAGCGACATCCAAAATATCGTCGCTTTCAGCAAGCGCTATCCCACAGTCACGCAGATCGCCTTGGACGACAATTTCCGCAGCAGCCCCGGCGTCGTTGAAACGGCCGAACGCATGGTTCAGCACAACGCCGGACGACTTCAAAAGAAGATGCGAAGTGCGGGGAGTCAGACTTTCGCGAACGGGGACTTGCTGGCCTTGGATTTTGCCGACCCCGTGGCCGAGGCCCGTTGGATCGCCGATAAGATTCAAGCGATGGTCGGCACGCCCTTCTCGGAAAAAGGGCTACCGCAACGCGGTCTAAGCTGGTCGGACTGCGCGATTCTGTTACGTTCGGTATCGAAAACGGGCGACCCTATTGTTGACGCGTTTCGCCAAGCGAACATCCCCTTTGTAGTCAAAGGAATGAAAGGGCTTTTCGACACCGACGAGATCAAGGCTTGTGTGGCGACGTTCGCATATCTTGCTGACATGTTGCCGAGGGCGGACGCAGAAGCGGCTTGGCACAAGGCCAATCTGGGGGTAATGAATGCGCAGATCGTCTCGGCGTTCAACTGGCTGGACCAGGAGAAGGCGGACTGGCAGAACCGCTGGAAAAAGACGGACTACAGTCTTCAGAAGACGTACATGGGCTTGCTGGAGCAACTGAATGTTCGTGAGTCGCGGATTGCCCCCGGCGGGGCCGGCCATGTCGGCCGGGCCGAGATCGTCCTGTACAACCTCGGCATGTTCAGCCAGTTGATCGCCGATTACGAGACAATCCATTTCAAGAGCGATTATGGCTCTCTCTATACCAATTTCCACGGCTTCCTCACGCATCAGGCCGCCGACTACTATCCCGAGGGCTGGGAGACCGCTGGCTACCAAACCCCCGACGCCGTGCAGATCATGACGGTCCACCAGGCCAAGGGCATGGAGTTCCCGATCGTCTTTGTGCCCTGCCTCCAGAAAAACCGTTTCCCCAGTTCAGTGCATGGTGGACGGCAGTGGAGCCACGTCATCCCGGAAACCGCCGTCAAGAACGCAGCCCGATTCAAAGGAACGGAAGAAGACGAACGGCGGCTCTTTTACGTGGCCCTGACCCGCAGCAAGAAGTATCTGTACTGCACATGGGCTCCTGGGACCGGTTCCAAACAGAAAAAGGCTTCGCCATTCTTCCGGGAGGTCATCGCCGCGGGCCGATCCTATGTACTGACGCGCGATCCGTGCGTGGCTGTAACCAAGATAGTCCAATTGCCGGCAAACGCCGAGCAGGACATCCTGCTGACGTTTAGCGAACTCCGGTACTTTTTCGACTGTCCCTATCAGTTCAAACTTCGTTTCCTCTACGGCTTTACCGCGCCCCTCCACGAGGAGCAGGGCTACGGCAAGTCGTTGCACGACGCGCTGGCGGAAATCCACCGCCGGGCGATGGACAAGGACTATCTGACGGAAAACGCCGTTGACGACCTGCTCGACAACCACTTCCACATTCCTTATGCGTCGACCGCCTCCCACGACAACATGAAGAAAAAAGCGAAGGTCACACTAGAGCGATACTTCGGCGACAACGGCGATGCGCTGGACAAGATCGAACACTCCGAGTGTCCCGTCGAGGTTAAACTGGCCGACCACATCGTGGTGGCCGGCCGCGTGGACCTCATTCGCCGGACCGACACGGGGCAGGTCTCCATCATCGATTTCAAATCCGTCCAGCGGGCCCAGGCGGAGGATGTCACCCGCGTCCAGCTCGACATCTACGCCATGGGCTACAAGGCGCTGAAGGGTCAGAACCCCGATCTGGTCGAAATCTACAACCTCGACGAAGGTGCGGCTGGCTGCAAGCGCGAAACCGTTGACGATGCCCTGCTGCAAAAAACCGCTGACCGCGTGCATGCCGCCGGGCTGGACATCCGCGCCAACCGATTTTGCAAGATAGCCACGTGCCAGGGATGCGACTTGAAAGGTGTTTGCAGGTGAGCATACCCAGCATAATAATATTAACCTATATGGTAAAAATAGCATTGCACAAACCGCGCGGGTCAACTATGATGCTTGCGGTTTTGAAAGGTGGAGCGTGAAGGTTTTATTCGGAAACCGGAAGCTTGAGGCGCTTTATACAAGCGGGAAATCGCCCAAGTATCGCTTACCGCCGCAAGTGCTGAAAAAGTTTTTCATGCGGGTGCAGTCGTTGGAGGCGGCAACGTCGATTTACGATTTGTGGAAGAACCCCGCGTTGAACTTTGAGTGTCTGGCAGGTTCGGACAGGTGTTCGGTTCGGGTCGACGGCTCCTGGCGGCTGGAGTTCACGGTTGCGTGGGAAGACGACCCGCCGACCAGGGGCGCAATCACGATAACCGAGCTTTCAAACCACTATGGGGACTGAATCATGGGCAAGCATCTGAAACCGTTTATGAACATTCCACCCGGGGATTTCATCCGTGAGGAACTGGAGTCGCGCGACTGGAAACAGGAAGACCTCGCGCAAATCGTGGACCTTTCCCCCAAGCACGTGAGCCGGATCATCACCGGGACGGATCCCATCTCGCAGGATGTGGCGGCACGTCTCGCTTCGGCTTTCGGGCAATCGGCCGAGTATTGGATGAACCTCGAAGCCCAGTACCGGGCACGGCTGGTCGTTCCATCGGAGCAGACCCTGGAGATCGCGGACCGGGCGCTGATCTACAGCTACATGCCGATCCGCGAAATGGTGCGGCTGGGCTGGCTCAGGGATGTGGGCCGCGATGCGGCGGCGTTGGCCGCCGAAGTGATGGCCTTCTGGGGAATGGCCAAACTCGACTTCTCTTTCATGGATGCCGAGGCCGCCATGTTCATGCGGTCATCGGCGGCGCACAGGAAACGCTTCAACCCGCGCCACGCGCTGACGTGGCTGCGCAAGGCCCGGTTGGAAGCCGATGCCGCGACGGCACCCAAAGGTGCCCTGAACCGGAGTGCCGCCGGAAAAATCGCCCGGCGCATTCCCGCCTACTCCGCCGCGCCTGAAGGTGTCGCGACTTTCCTGGCCGACCTGAACGCATGCGGCGTGCGGTTCGTGTGCGTCCCGCACCTGCCGCAGACGTTCCTGGACGGAGCGGCCTTCTTTCGCGGCAAACAAGCCGTGGCGGCCTACACGCTCCGCTATGACCGGGTGGACAACTTCTGGTTTGTCATGGCCCATGAACTCGGCCATATCTGCAAGCATCTGCGCGAAGACATGCCGGAGTTCCTGGATTCTGTCGACGGCGACGGCGGCGTGAACGATCAGGAAAAGGAAGCCGATGCGTTTGCCCGGGAGTGCCTTGGCATGGACGCCATGCGTGAGTTCGCCACGTCTGCGTGTGGCCGAATGAACGAAGAGCGCGTCTGTGCCTACGCGGAAGATGCCGGTGTGCATCCCGCGATTGTGGTCGGCTTTCTGCAGCACGAGAAATTCCTGAGCCCCCGTAAATTGAACGACTACAAGGTGCCGGTGTCCACCTCCTTGTCCAAACTGAACCCTGCCTGGATGAAACCTGTTTGAAAGTGAGAGCCCCATCATGCCCAACCTGAACATCACCAAGCCGGAGCTGGTCTGGCCCGGAAAATACGACGAGAGCGGCAAGCGCGTCGTCAACCGCGGCGCGGCCCTGCCGTTCCAGGTCATCGAGACCATCCGCGAAGGCCGCGCCACACGCGCCGCCGGCGGCCCAGACCTCTTCGCGTTCGCGAACCAGAAGAACGAAGCTGAAGATTCCGACACGTGGCACAACAAACTGATCTGGGGCGACAACCTGCTCGTCATGTCATCGCTCCTCCAGCAGTACGCGGGGAAGATCGACCTTATCTACATCGATCCACCGTTCGCAACTGGGGCAGACTTTTCGTACACAACCGACGTTGGCGAAGAGCATATTCCTGTTAAGAAAGAACAGAATCCACTTGAAGTTAAAGCCTATAACGACACTTGGGGTAAGGGCGATTCCAGTTTCTTGCCGATGCTCTATGATCGGTTAACGTATATGCACCAATTGTTGTCGCCATCAGGAAGCATGTTTCTGCACTGCGATTGGCATGTGGGTCATTACATAAAAGTCATTTGCGATGAAATCTTTGGACGAGACAACTTGTTAAACGAGATCGCATGGTGTTACACGGGGCCAGGCTCTCCAGGTATGCGTCAGTTCAGCCGTAAACACGACACAATCTATTGGTATCGAAAGAGCGACAAATGGTGTTTCAATGATAAAGACGCTCGCATTCCTCATCATGAGAAGACTAAGGAAAACTTTAAAAAGGGATTAGAAGGTTCCGGTTTTGTTGCCGACACTTATGCGCTAGATCAAACAGGGAAGATAGCTGAAGATTGGTGGCAGATTGCCGTCGCGTCTCGTTATCCTGCCGATGGTGTGAAGCGAACGGGATATGCCACGGAAAAACCGTGGCCCTTAATTGAGAGAATTGTGAAAGTGGCATCTTCGCCTGGTAATTTGGTGGCAGACATCTTTTGTGGATCGGGTATCACAGCCGCAGTTGCCGAACAGAATGATAGAAGATGGATAACAGCGGACCTCGGGCGTTTCGCGATCCACACGACGCGCAAGCGTCTGCTGGGCGTTCCCGAGTGCAAGCCGTTCCAGATTCTCAACCTCGGCCAATACGAGCGGAAGCATTGGCAGGGGGTGACGTTCGGCAAGCCGTCGACGGAACCGGAGGCGATGTTGATCGCGGAGTACGTCCGGTTCATCCTGGAGCTTTACCAGGCGCAGCCTTGTCCCGGCTTCCGCCACATCCACGGGCGCAAGGGCCGGACACTCATCACCGTCGGCGCGGTGGACGCGCCCGTGACCATTACGCAGGTGAACGAGGCCGTGACCGAATGCGCGGCCGCCGGGCAGAAGGAACTCCACATTCTGGGCTGGGAGTGGGAGATGGGCATGAACGATCCCATCATCAAGCAGGCCAAGGCCAGCCACGAGGTAAATTTGCGACTGCTCACCATCCCGCGCGAGGTGATGGAGAAGCGGGCGGTCGAGTGCGGCGATATCCGGTTTTTCGACGTGGCGTATCTTAATGCCGAGATTGCGCCGCAGGACAAAGCCAGGCGCAAGGTGAGGATCGAGCTAAAGAAATTCGCGATTCCCGACACGGATCTGATCCCTGAGGAGGTCCGGCAGAAGATCACCAAGTGGTCGGACTACGTAGACTACTGGGCCGTGGACTGGGATTACCGGCGCGACACCTTCATGAACCAGTGGCAGACCTACCGCACGCGCACCGACCGCAAACTCGCCCTCGTCAGTTCCGAGCACGAGTACAACGCAGCCGGCAAGTACGAGATTCTGGTCAAGGTCGTGGACATCTTCGGCAACGACACCAGCCTGCTGCTGGAGTGGAAGGCGAAATAAGGAGAGGTGCCATGCCAGACAAGATAATCGTGGAGAACATTCTCATCGACACGGTGCGTGTTTACGGCTTTCGGTCGTTGCTTGATGTCACGGTGAGTCTGGACCGCTTCACCCTGCTGACCGGCATGAACAATGCGGGCAAGACCTCGTTCCTGCGTGCGCTCAATCTCGCTTTGGGTGTGGACCGGCGGACGGTCGATACGGACGATTTCCACGCAGGCAAGCAGGACGGCAAGAGCACGAACGCGCAAACCATCGTGATTGACGTGCGTATCGTCCCCGTCGACGGGGACGGTAAGAGGACCGAAAACTTTTCCAACGAATGGAAAGGCTCGGAATTGGGTACTATCGTTCGTTTCGACGGCAAAGAGGCCTTTGTCGGCATTCGTACCCGCGTGGCCTTTGACGATGCCAGGAACGAGTACGCACTGAAACGGTACAGCCTGAAGCTTTGGCGTGATGGGGTGGCATGGCATGAACCGGATGATGCGGTTGAGAGCGTGTTCACGGGCAGACTCGATCATCTCGCGGCTTTTTACATGAACGCGCAGCGCGATCTGGTGGCGGACCTGCGTAACCGGGCATCCTATTTTGGCAAGATGCTAGCGCATGTCACATTCGGCGACTCCGAAGCCGCCTGGGAAACGCAGCTTGCCAAATTGAACGATGAGATTGTCACGGCCAGTCCGGAGCTGGGGCACCTTTCGGGCGAGTTGAAGAACCTGAGACGCCCCATGGGCGATGACGGCTGCGAGGTGACACTGACACCGCTGACCCGCAAGCTGAAAGACCTGCTGAAAGGCGTTAATGTCGAGGTGCAGGATCGAGACGGTGAGCCGTTCACGCTGGATCACCTCGGCATGGGCACGCGCAGTTGGGCTGCTCTGATGGCTTACCGGGCGTATGTGTCCTGGATCATGAAGCAGACGCAGGAGAGCGAGGGGCTGCCGTATCATCCGGTGCTGGCGCTGGAGGAGCCCGAGGCACACCTGCATCCGAATGCGCAGCGGCAGCTTTGCGCCCAGATGGCGGATATGCCGGGGCAGTTGATCGTCAGTACCCACTCGCCATACATCGCCGCGCTGGCCGAATTGGGAAGCATCCGCCATTTCACCAAATCGGGATCGGCGTCTCGTG
>CAZOXS010000363.1:0-3444 GCA_964583785.1 uncultured Victivallales bacterium | reverse complement strand
CCAGGCCACCAGCCCGGTCGTGAAGATGCGCGCCTTGTAGGTCTCGCGCGGCTTCTGGATGCAGTTGGTGGTCATCAGGATCGCGCCGGGGAAGGCGTCGAACTCCTTCTGCTGGTCCTGCCAGGCACCGCCGTAGTTGCCCGCGAGGTGCTTGTACTTCTTGAGTCCGGGATACCCGTGGCACGGCAGCATCTCGCCGTGCGTGTAGACGTTGATGCCCGTGCCTTCGGTTTGCTCCAGCAACTCGGCCAGGTCCTTGAGATCGTGGCCGGAGACCAGGATCGCCTTGCCCTTGAGCGGATGGATGCGTACGGGCGTCGGTTCCGGATTGCCGTAAGCCCCGGTGTTGGCGGCATCCAGCAGCCCCATGACCGTGAGGTTGACCTCGCCAGCCTTGAGGTTCAGGGCCACCAGCGCGTTGATGTCGTTGAGCCCGGCCGCCAGCGTGGCCAGGGTTTCAATGAAGAAAGCGTAGACCTCGTCGCTTTCCTGTCCGAGCACGCGGGCATGATCGGCGTAGGCGGCCATGCCCTTGAGCCCGTAGGTCAGCAGTTCCTGCAGCGCGGTCACGTCCGTCCCCTGCTTGGCCATGCGCTGGGCAATACCGATGGCAGCGGCTTCGGCCACCATGCCGACGCGGTCCGACGGTTTCCAGTCCGCTACGCCACCACTGACGGCGGGCGTCGCGCCAACCTGGCGGCAGAGTGCCTCGGCCTTGGCCTTGACCTCACCGGCTTCCTTAAGCAGGCCGGTCATGCGCCCGGCGTCGAAGTTGACGTTGGTGACGGTGGTGAAGAGCGCCTTGACGATAAAACGCCCGATCGCCTTCACGTCGGCTCCGGCCTTGGCGGCGGGATCGGCATAGACGGCAATGCCCTTGGCCGCGTAGACCAGGAGATCCTGCAGCGCGGCAACCTCGGGATCCTTGCCGCAGACGCCGAAGCTGGTGCAGCCTTCGCCCTTGACGGTCTGTTCACACTGGTAGCAGAACATGCTCATGTTTCTCTCTCTTTCTTTTTGGGTTGTGGTCGTTTTGTTACGGGTTGTCGATTGGTCGCGTTAGCGGATCATGATCAGCAGCATCTTGAAGCGTTCCTCGGCCTTGAGCGCGTGCGGCACATTGGCCGGCATGATCACCAGATTGCCTGCGGCGACATCCTGCGTCTGGCCGTCGATCGTGATGGCGGCTTTGCCCTCCAGGATCTGGACCGTGGCGTCGTAGGGCGAGGTGTGCTCGCTCAGGCCCTGGCCGACGTCAAACGAGAACAGGGTCAGGGTCCCGGTCGGTTTATCCAGCAGGGTTTTGCTGATGACTGCGTCGTCGGCATAGCCGACGGCCTGTGCCATATTGATCGCGATCCTCTTGTTCGCCGGTGTCTTGCTCATGATTGCCTCCTTGTTTTATCGGTTGCGTTCCGTGTGTCTGATTGCGCATCAACACGGGCAAGACTACACGGCCAGTATGGCGCGCGCCTTGACCTAAGTCAAACCAACTGGACAAATTCATTTTTTTTGGCAGATGGCCGGCAACTTCGTGACCAGGTGACTTCGTGACGCCAAGTGGGGACCCCTCTCCCCGCGTCACGAAGTCATCCTGTCACGAAGTCCTTCCCCCCTGATTAAAGCGGGGAAAGGCGAAAAAGTTCACATGGTGTTTTTGCCTGGGGAGCCACGCTCTGGCGAGCGAGGCGACTTACTGGCCGGCAACGACATTGCGGGTTTTCTTTGCGCGCATGGCGTCGGAGGCGGTGCGTTCGCGCTGGGCAGGCGTGGCTTCAGGTTCGCTCTTCTTGGCGGCGGTCTGCAGGGCTTCTTCCCGTTCACGTGTGTCCTCGGCCCGCAAGGAAAGCCGGTTCGGTGCCGACATGCCGGAAAGACGGTTGGCTGAAAGCCGATTGTCGAGGCGGGCACCGAGGCTGCCGGCAGAAGCCTGGCCTGCCAATGTCACCACGAGCAGAATCAGCACCATTCGTATATAGTTGTAAAAATTCATTTGTCCACCCGTCTGCCAGTGCTATAGTGCCTGCGGTCTCGCAACTCGTCCGCATGCTCGACGCGCGGCAACACACACCCTGACAGGAGACAGCTTAATGAAAACGTGATATAATGCAAGCCTGCAATGTGGTCGGGCAGAACGACGGCGATTACGATTACGATTACGATCAGGATTAGGATTGGATGGATAGCGGGAGGGGATATGACCGGGGAGATGGGGCGCAGTTTGAAGCATCGTGTGGAATACGCGTTTTTCTGCTTCTGGGGGTGGGTTTTCAAGACGATGCCCTATCGGGTGGCGCTGGCGCTCGGATGGGGGGTCGCCTGGAGCGGCCATTATCTCGTGCGCTACCGCGTGGCCCTGGTGCACCGGCGCATTCGCGAGGTGTTTCCCGATATGCCCGCCCGGCGTGTCCGGCATGTCGCCTGGATAAGCTGGCGTAATTTCGTGTTCAATATCGTGGATACCTTCCGGCTGACTCGGATCAATGAAGCGTGGCTGCGGCGTTACCTGGTCGATTACGATTATACGGTTGAACGGGTGCGCCAGAGCCTGCCGCCTGGCTGCGGTGCGGTGGGCGTCTCGCTGCATATGGGCAGTGCCGAGGTGTTTGCCGTTAGTCTGCAGCAGATGGGACTGGATGTCTTCGTGATCATCCGTGCCCAGAAAAACCGCCTCGTCGATGCCAAGCTGAATGCCATGCGCGGGATGACCGGGATTGATTGCATCCCGAAAAGCGCGGGATCCGGCCTGTTCAAGCCCGTCTTTCGCCGACTCAAGCAGGGCGGGGTATTGCCGATGCTGGCCGACCTGCGGCAGCCCAATGGCGGCGTGGATGTCGATTTTCTCGGTGGACGCGCCAGCGTCGTGCCCGGCATGGGGCTTTTCGCCAAGAAGTGCGATGTGCCGGTGGTGTCCTCTATTATTACGCGCGAAGGCTGGGTGCGGCACCATTTGGAAGTGTTCCCGGCCGTGCGGCCGGATGAGGCGCTTTCCACGGAAATGGATGTGCAGCGGATGACGCAGATTGTTTTCAATCATTTTGACCAGGCCATCCGGGAACGCCCGGAGCAGTGGTTCTGGTACAACAAGAACTGGGTGCTGGCTCCGGTGCGGCAGGCGGGCCCGGCGGCTGGAGGGCAATCGTGATGGTCAACTCATTTGCAGCGGTGGAACGCCATGTGCTGGTGACCGGGTGCTCGTCTGGCATCGGACGGGCGACGGCCGAGGTGTTGCGGGCACGCGGCTGGCAGGTGTATCCGACCGCCCGGCGGCTGGAGGATCTCGAGCAGTTGCGGCTGGCCGGATTCCAACCGGTCAAACTGGATCTGGCGGAGCCGTCCTCGGTGGAGGAAGCGGTCGAGGACGTGCTGGAATTGAGCGAGGGGCGGCTGGGCGCGGTGGACAACAATGCCGGGGTGGCGCAGTTCGGCGCCGTGGAGGATTTG
>CAZOXS010000362.1:0-3430 GCA_964583785.1 uncultured Victivallales bacterium | reverse complement strand
ACATTGAGCTTAATGCCGCCCTATGGGTGGGAATCACCAAGGGGAACGGATCGATGGAGGATTATGACTGGCTTATCGAGGGGTACGACTGGTCGCATTTCTCCGATGGCGACGTGGATATCAACTCGGCGCATGTCTTTGACCTGAACGGGACTTACTCATTTTATCGGGGTCGCGGTGTGGAGTGGTTCGGCATTCTGGGGTTCAAGCAGCTGTTCTGGGACTGGAGCGAATACGGGCGCACGTATATCTATTCCGAATACGGCTGGCGAGATAGCCGGGGCAGCAGCGGCGGTGTTAACGGGATCGACTACGAGCAGACCTTTGCTGTGCCGTATGCGGGCATCGGCATGCGGATCGCGTTCGGGCGGGGCTACGGGGCGCTGTATGGCATCTACAGTCCGCTGGTACAGGCCGAGGACAAGGATCATCACATCCTGCGTGACCTGTACTTTACCGAGACCTTCGATAGTATCGACTACATCGGCTTCGGTGGTGAGTTGTCGTATACCTTCACGGGTTCGTTTTTTATGACGCTGGCGTTGGACGGTCACACGATTCCGGAGGCGCACGGCAACATGTTTATCCGCACGGAGGCGGGCGAGACGTTCTTCAATCCGGATTCGGCCGGCATCGAGAACACCGCCGTGTCGGCAACGCTTGCCATCGGCTGGTTGCTGTAGATTCTGTTTGACAGCGCGATAGCCGCCGCAGTAGATTCCTCGCCGTCCAAGGGGAGGCCTCTGGCCTGAGAGTCCGGGATTGCCGGTGACCCTTTGAACCTGAACCGGATCATGCCGGCGGAGGGATGGATGCTGCCCGTGCGTTTTTTCTTCCACCGCTGATCTGTCGCGATAAACCGGTTGACGGGCGGGAGAAGAGAGTGATGCATAGCAAAACATGGAAGACGTCCGTCATGGTGGCACTGCTGGCACCTGCGGCTCTGGCACTGGCGACACAAGCCGCAGATGGCGACGCCATCCTGATGCGCGAACTGACGGTGCGACCTGAACCCGGCGAGAGTCGTTTGCCCGATTCGACCACCTCGGCGATCGTGCTGGACGCGGATGCTCTGGAGCGCGCCAATGCACGCCATTTCCAGGATCTCGTCTCGCTGGCACCGGATCTGACCTGGGCTGGCGGCACATCGCGCCCCCGCTATTTCCAAATGCGTGGGGTGGGGGAAGTCAGCCAGTTCCCCGGCGAGGGACCGCCGAACTTCTCGATCGGTTTTCTTGTGGACGACATGGACTTCAGCGGGCTGGGGATGCATGCTTCACTCTTCGATGTCGAGGAGGTCGAGATCCTGCGCGGGCCGCAGGCGGCCATCTACGGGTCCAAGGCGCTGGCGGGGCTGATCAATATCCGCACACGAGAACCGGCCCCGTACCACGATCTGCGATTGCAGACCACGCTGGGCACCGATGGCTATTACGGTCTTGGCGTGGCCGGTGGCGGTCCGCTGACCGTCGATCCCGATCGGCTACAGATCCGCATTGCCGTTGAACAAACCCGCATGGACGGTTTCCGCAAGAACCGCTATCTGAGGCGTGACGACACGGCGGAGCGCGACGAGTTTACCGGACGCCTGAAGCTGCGCTGGCAACCGACGGAGGACTGGCGCGTGGATCTGACCGGACTATATGCGAACCTGCGTAACGGCTATGACCACTTCACTCCGGATAACGATGCCGTCAATACTTACAGCGATCAGCCAGGCGAGGATGACCAGGAAAGCGTCGGTGGAACGCTGCGGATCCACTGGATGGGACCGGACGCGTTCCGGGTACTCAATATCCTCAGCTATGTCGAGACCCGCGCGGTCTACAGCTACGACGCCGACTGGGGCAACGATGCCTTCTGGGCGGCGAGCCCGTATTTCTGGGATCCGGCGGTGGAGGGCTACGCCTACGACTTCTTTGAGCGCCTCGACCGCGTGCGCCGCACGCTGACCGAGGATGTGCGGCTGATCTCCGAACCCGGCGGCGAGATCTTTGGCGGTTCCACCGCCTGGCACGTCGGCGGATTCTTCTCTCTGCTGCGCGAGGAGGATGATTTCAACGGGTTCCGTCTTCTGCAAAGCGAGTACGAGGCCACCTCCGAGGCACTGTATGGCCAGCTGACCACGCGGCTATCCCCGCGTCTGCTGCTGTATTCGTCGCTGCGCGTGGAACAACGCCAGACCGACTACCGCGACAATGAAGGGGTGTCGCTATCGAAGGACGACACGATGTGGGGCGGCCGCCTCGCGCTGGAGACGGCCGTGCTTGAAGACTTGACGGTCTTTGGTGCCGTCTCGCGCGGGTTCAAGGGTAGTGGCGTTAACCAGAACCCGGCCTTGCCCGCCAACCGCCGCGATTACGATGCCGAGACCCTCTGGAATCTCGAGACCGGCGCCAGAGCCTCGTTGCTGGACAATCGGCTGGATGCCGATTTAACGTTGTTTTACATGATTCGCGATGACCTGCAGATCACCACCTCCATGCAGTCTGATCCCTCTGATCCCACGGCATTCGCCTATTTTACCGACAATGCCGCGCAAGGCTACAACCGCGGTGTGGATCTGGGGTTGACCGCGCATTTGATGCCGTTCCTCGACGCATTCGTCCAGTTAAGCCTGCTGGATACGCAGTATGAGAACTTCGAGTCGGCGGGCGGGGTTAACGATATCGACGGGCGCGAGCAACCCTTCGCCCCGCGCTACCGCTACAACACCGGTCTGCAGCTCGGCGGCGCGGACGGCTTCTTCGCGCGGGCCGAGGTGGAGGGCAGCGATGCGTTCTACTTCGCCGCCGGGCATAATGAGCGGTCCGAACCCTACGAGCTGCTCAATCTGAAAGCCGGCTGGCGTGGCGAAGCCTGGACGCTGACGTTCTGGGGACGCAATGTGCTCGACAAGACTTACGCCGTCCAGGGCTACGCCTTCGGTCTCGAGCCGCCCGACTACGCCGAGAAGTTATATCTGACCTACGGCGATCCCGCCCAGTTCGGCGTCACACTGGATCTGGCGTTCTAGAGGGAGTCTGTGGTCTACAGTCTGTGGTCTGCAGTCTTCGCTTGCCGGTACGCCTCGTACAGGACGACGGCGGCGGCGTTGGCAAGATTAATACTGCGGGCGTGCTCGCCCGGCATCGGGATGCGGAAAAGCTGCTCCGTATAACGCCCGTAGAAGTCCGGGGGCAGGCCGCCGCCTTCGTTGCCGAAGACGAGATAATCGCCGGGCACAAACTGGCAGTCATAGAGGTCGCGCTGTCCCCTGGTGCTCGCGAAGAACAGGCGCGACGGCACGCAGGCCGCAAGGAAGGCGTCCCAGTCGTCGTGCAGCGTCACGTCCAAATGGTCCCAGTAGTCCAGCCCCGCCCTGCGAACCGCCCTTTCGTCAACCCTGAACCCCAGCCGCCCCACAAGGTGCAGCGCCGCCCCGGTTGCC
>CAZOXS010000361.1:0-10602 GCA_964583785.1 uncultured Victivallales bacterium | reverse complement strand
GGATAATCAGTACTGACGAGCGGATTCCGGCCCAATCAGGAAAGGGTTGCAATCGGGGGCGGTAGGATTTAGAGTTAACTCTCGTTTTCACTGACGCAGCGTTGCGTGTGTCCGGCAGGTTCGAACGGGTGGTAGTTATGCATAGACGATGGAAAATACAGCTGATTGGTGCCATGGCTTTGCTGGCCGGCCTGGGTGCATCGCGGGCGGATGAGGCGATCTTTGCGGCAATTAAGGCGCGCGACAGCGAGACCGCCGTGCGGCTGATCCGCCAGCAGCCGCTGCTTTATGTCGAGTCGCTTGACAAGGGACGTTCGACCCCGCTGCATTGGGCGGCTCTATACGGGCTACCGGATGTAGCCGCTGTACTAATCAAGCACCGAGCCGATGTGAACCGACCGGCGGACAACGGCTCGACCCCGCTGCACTGGGCCGCGCGGCGCAACATGACGCGTATCGTCACGATGCTGATCGAGAGCGGGGCCGATGTTCATGTAAAGACCAGCAAGGGCTATACGCCGTTGCACTGGGCGGCGATGGGTAACGCGGCGGATGTCGCCAATTTGCTGATCCAAGGCGGGGCCAAGGTCAACGTGAAGGCCGATGATGGCTCGACCCCGCTGCACTGGGCCGTGCAGGCGGAGGGCTACGAGGTGATGGCGGCACTGATCGCCAATGGCGCGGATATCTTTGCCAAGGCAGATGACGGCAGGACGCCGGTATTCTGGATCAAGGATGCGGAATTCCGCAAGCGCTTCGAGGCGCTGATCACCAGCCGGGTGAAACCGGCGGCACCGCCGGTTCAGCCGCCGCTGCCGGCGGGACCGGTGTCGATCAAGCTGGCCGATGGCGCTGTCTACACCGGCGAGTTGGCCGGGGATCGTCCCGATGGGGAGGGCGAGGTTGTCTACGAGGATGGCGAGCGCTATCGCGGGCAGTGGCGCAAGGGGCGGCGTCACGGACGCGGTGTCCAGACGCTTCCCGGTGGCGACGTCTACGAGGGTCAATGGCAAGAGGGCCGGCGGCACGGCGAGGGGGTCTACCGGTTTACCGGCGGGGCTGAATTGGCGGGGATCTGGAAGGACGGACGGCTGGCGCAAGGCACCGGCGCGTATGTCTTCGCGAACGGGGATCGCTACCAAGGCGAGTGGAATGACGACCGGATGGCGGGCCTGGGGGTATATACCACCGCCGCTGGCACAACGTATGAAGGGCAGTGGACCGCCAACCGATATCTGGGGCCGGCTGCCGGGAAGGGTGAGTAATGAGCGAGAAGTATCCTTTCCAGACACTGGAAAAAAAATGGCAGAAGCGCTGGGCCGATGATGCCCTGTTTGTCGCCGACCCGCAAGCGGCGGCCGATAAATTCTACTGCCTGACCATGTTTCCGTACCCCTCCGGGGTGCTGCACATGGGGCACGTGATCAACTACACGCTGGGCGATATCATCGCCCGCTACAAGCGGCTGCGCGGGCATACCCTGGTTTCGCCGATGGGCTGGGACAGCTTCGGGTTGCCGGCGGAAAACGCGGCGATCCGCACGGGGACGCATCCGCAACCCTTTACCGATGCCAACATCACCCGCATGCGCGAGCAGATGAAACGCGCGGGCTGGGGCTACGACTGGTCGCGCGAGGTGGCCACCAGCCATCCGGACTACTACCGCTGGACGCAGTGGTTCTTCCTGCAATTCTACAAGCAGCGACTGGCGATCAAGAAGACCGCGCCGGTGAACTGGTGCGACTCGTGCGAGACCGTGCTGGCGAACGAGCAGGTGCACGACGGGGCCTGCGAGCGCTGTGGCACCGCCGTCCACCAGAAGGACATGTCGCAGTGGTTCTTCACCATGAGCCGCTATGCCCAGCGGTTGCTGGACGGGCATGCGAAGCTGCGCGGGCAATGGCCGGATGCCGTGCTGGCGATGCAGGAGGAATGGATCGGCCGCTCGGAGGGTGCCATGGTGAATTTTACCGTGGCCGAGACCGGCGCGGCGTTGCCGATCTTCACCACGCGGCCCGATACCCTCTTCGGCGTGACCTTCATGAGCATTGCTCCCGAGCATCCGCTGGTGGCCGAGCTGGTGCGCGGCACGCCGCGCGAGACCGAGGTCATGGCGGCCGTGGGCGAGATGCGGCGGCAGGGGACCAGTGCAAAGGATGTGGCCGAACGCGAGAAGGTCGGCATCTGGACCGGTGCGCACGTCATCAATCCGGTCAATGGCGACAAGGTGCCGCTGTGGGTGGCCAACTTCGCGCTGATGGGCTACGGCACCGGCGCGGTGATGGCCGTGCCCGCGCACGATCAGCGTGATTTCGAGTTCGCCCGCAAGTACGGGATCCCCGTGCGGGTGGTCATCGAGCGCGACGGCGAACCGCTGTGCGCCGACGCGATGACCGAGGCCTACACGGCCACGGGAACCATGCGTAACTCAGGGCCGTTCAGCGGCCGCAACAACCGCGAGGCGATGCCGGACATCATCAACTGGCTGGCGCAGCAGGGTTACGGCGAAGGGACGGTGAACTACCGCCTGCGCGACTGGCTGATCAGCCGTCAGCGCTACTGGGGCGCACCGATCCCCGTGATCTACTGCGACGCCTGCGGCACGGTGCCGGTGCCCGAGGACCAGCTGCCGGTGCTGCTGCCACGCGATGTCACCTTCCGCGAGGGGCACGGGAACCCGCTGGCCGCTAGCGAGAGCTTCGTGCACTGCACCTGCCCGGCCTGCGGCAAGCCGGCGCGGCGCGAGACCGACACGATGGACACCTTCGTCGATTCGAGCTGGTACTTCCTGCGCTACTGTGACCCGCATAACGATTCCGCCCCCTTCGATCCGGCACTGGTGAAAACCTGGATGCCCGTGGACCAGTACATCGGCGGTATCGAGCATGCCACCATGCACCTGATTTACGCCCGGTTCTTCACCATGGTGCTGCACGATATCGGGCTGCTCGACTTCGAGGAACCCTTTACCCGGCTTTTCTGCCAGGGCATGGTCTGCAAGATGGCCTACTACTGCGAGACGCACAAGTGGCTGCACGAGGACCAGGTCGTGGACGGGCGGCGCGAGGGCGATGCGATTGTCGATGGCAAATGTGCCCATTGCGGGCAGCCGGTGCGCGCGGAGATGACCAAGATCAGCAAGTCCAAGTACAATGTGGTCGATCCTGACGCGATGTTCGATCGCTTCGGGGCCGACACCGTGCGGCTCTACATGGTTAGCGATTCCCCGCCCGACAAGATGCAGATCTGGAGCGAGGCGGGCATCAACGGTTCCTGGCGACTGCTCAACCGACTATGGGATCTGGTCGAGGCCCGCATCCCGGCGATGGCTCCTGCGGGTACGCCCGTGCCGGACGGACTCGATGAGGTGAGCACGGCGCTGCGGCGCAAGGCGCACCAGTGCGTCATGCGCGTGACCGAGGCGATCGAGGGCGGCTTCCAGTTCAATACCGCGATCGCCCGCTGCAATGAGCTGATCTCGCAACTGCGCGGGACGGGGGAACAGGCACACCCGGCCGTGTTGCGCGAGGCGCTGGAAATTCTTCTGCGCGTGCTGGCACCGCTCGTGCCGCATTTCTCCGAGGAACTCTGGGAGCGGCTCGGGCATTCCGGCAGCGTCTTCGCCTGCGGGTGGCCGGAGGCCGATACCGAGGCGGCACGCGAGCAGGAACTCGTGATCCCCGTGCAGGTCAATGGCAAGTTGCGGGCGCGGCTGACGCTGTCGGCGTCGGCGACGAGCGCGGCGATCGAGGCGGCGGCCCTGGCGGATGCCGATGTCGCGAAATGGACAACCGGGATGACGATCCGTAAGATCGTCGTGGTGCCCGGCAAACTGGTCAATATCGCGGTCTCGTCATGATCGACTGGCTCTCGCCGCTGAGGCGTCTGCGTGGCACGGTCTGCAACTGGTTCTCGCTGACGCGGTCCGAGGCCGCCAGCCTGTTGCTGGTTCTCGGTATCGTGCTGCTCGGCCTGGCCGCGAAACTGTTTTGGAAAAATTCGTTGTAAGTCCCTTGGAGGGACGGGTTACACCCCGTCCGCCGCGTTGTAAGTCGGTTGTGGAATTGTAACTGAGTGTGTGTATAATCGCGCCGGATAAGCATAACCAATTAAGGATGGCGGTTAAGACCGTTTAAGCAAATGTCGCAAGACGCAGATAACCAAGATCGTGTGCAGGATGGCTTGACCCATACCGTGCGCATGACGATCCCGCCGGCAACCGAAAGCGCCGGGAATTCCACGGTCTACCGCCGGATGGATGCGGCGGCGCTCGAATCGCAATACCAGTTGATCGACAAGATCGGCGATGGTGGCATGGGGGTGGTCTATCTGGCACGCGATCGCCGTCTGGGCCGCGTGGTCGCGATCAAGCGGCTCAATGCGCATTGCCTTTCCGAGCCGCACCTCAAGGAGCGCCTCTTCCAGGAGGCGCGCGCGGTCGCCTCGCTGAACCATATTCACATCGTGCACATCTACGCATTGGGCGAGGATACCGATGGCCCCTTTATCGTCATGGAATACATCGCCGGCCCGAAATCGGATGAGCCAGGGCGCAAACCCTCCCCCCCATTCACGCTGGCTGACCGGGTGCATCGCGAGGGACCGCTGGCACTGGATCTGGCGATCAGCCTGGTCGAGAAGCTGTGCCGGGCGATCGAGTACGCGCATTCCTGTGGAGTCGTCCATCGGGATTTGAAGCCGACGAACGTGCTGCTGGATGAAAGCGGTGAGCCAAAAATCGTCGATTTCGGGCTCGCACGGGTGCGCACGGACCAGGCGACCCCGTTGACCCAGCCGGGCGAAAAAATGCTATCGCTCGGCTATGGCGCGCCTGAGCAGGAGGCGGATGCGAGCCTGGCCGATGAACGGGCGGATGTCTACGGGCTCGGCGCCCTGCTGTATTTCTGTATCACCGGCAAGAACCCGCGCTATTTCCGCCAGAACGATTTGCCGGAAGTGTTGCGCATGCCGATCGTCAAGGCGCTGGAGACGGATCGCGAGCAGCGCTGGACGGAGGTCAAGGCACTGCGCACGGCGCTGATGATGGCGCAGACGCCGAACGACACCACAGTCTCGACGGGGAAAGTCACTTGGCGCTGCAAGTGGTGCGACACGGTCAATCCGACCCTGATCCGGTTCTGTGGCAAATGCGGCTGGGATGGCGGCGAATTCTGCGCGGAGTGCGGTTCCGAGTCGCGCTTCGGCACGCAATACTGCGGTGTTTGCGGGGCGGACGCCAAGGCCTACGAGACGGCCCGGCGGGTGCTGGAGCAGATGCGCTTGAATATAGAGCGCAAGGAATTCGCGCTGGTGGGGCAGGAGGAACATCATATCTCGGGGTTCCGCCCGCAGGGGGTCAATGGACGACGCCTGGTCGAGCAGGTACGCGAGCTGGGCGAAAAGGCGCGCGCGGCACTGCGGCGGCGGACGGCACTGCGGACGGAGATCGAGCGCGAGATGCTGGCGCACCACTATGAGCAGGTGCGCAAATACATCGAGGAATACAATACGCTGGCCTTTGATGGTGATTTCGACGAGATGGCCAAGACGCTCGACCGCCTCCAGTTCGAACGCGATATCGAGCGGTTGCGCGGCGCGGTGGCCGCCGGGCACTGGGATTATGCCTCGCGGCTGGGATCCGAGATCGCGAGCCGCCCGTCGGCGGATGCCGATCGGCTGCGCCAGCGAATCCGGCGGCATTTCCGCTGGCGGCGGAGTCTGCGCTGGGCGGCTGCGGCGCTGATCCTGTTTTCGCTTTATCTGGCCAGTGCGGCCCCGCTTTACCGGTTTGGCGGCGATAGCCGCGTCTTTCGTATGGTTATGGGACCAGCGGTCTGGTTGCGCACAAACACCGTCCTGCGCCTGCCGCTCGATGCCTATGCGCGCTTTTTTGGTATTGATCCTGCCTTCCTACCGCCGCCACCGGCACCCGAAGCGGCGCAAGACGACCCCATGCCTTAGCGGATTCATGGATTTCATTCGGAGTGTCTTGAATGTGGTTCTTGTATAATATCTTGTTCACGATCGGGTATCTGGCGTTGCTGCCGATGTTTTTGCTGCGGATGCGGCGGCGGGGTGGCTACCGGCAGGATTGCGGCGAGCGGTTTGGCTGCTACGCATCTGAAAAGCGGGCCGCATTGGCCGAGGGCGGACGCGTCTGGGTGCATGCGGTCAGCGTGGGTGAGGCGCTGGTGGCGCTATCGTTCATTCAAGCCGTGCGCGAGAGGCAGCCCGATGCGCGGTTTGTCATCAGCACGACAACCTCGACCGGGCATGCGCTACTGGCGGCCCGCCAGGCACCCGATGACCTGCTGATCTATTATCCGCTCGACTTCCCTTGGATCGTCCGGCGGGTGGCGCGGTTGATTCATCCGTCCATGCTGGTTCTAACCGAATGCGAGCTATGGCCGAATCTGCTGCGGGTGCTCGACCGCCTGCAGGTCCCGGTGGTGGTGATCAACGGCCGCATTTCCGAATCTTCCTACCGCGGCTATTGCCGGGTGCGGTTCTTCTTCCGACGGGCGGCGGTCTGGGTGCGGCACTTCCTGATACAGACCGAAACCGATGCGCAGCGTCTCGCCGATCTTGGGGTGCCGGCGGAAAAGCTGACGGTGACCGGGTCGGTCAAGTACGACGCGCCGCTGGCGGGACCGGAGACCGAGGCGCGTGCACGGGCGATCGTGCAGGCAGCGGGAATGGAACCGCAAGCGCGGTTCTGGGTGGCGGGATCTACCTGGCCCGGTGAGGAAGCTGCCGTGCTGGCAATCTTCAAGCGGCTGCGCGAGCGGTTTGCCGATTTGCAGTTGATCCTCGTGCCGCGTCACATGGAACGACGCCAGGAGGTCGTGCAGCAGGTGGAGGCCAGCGGTCTGCCCTACGTCCTGCGCAGTGCCATGCCGGCGGACTTATCGGCCATGCCGAGCGGGGCAGGGGGGAAGGGCCCATCGGTGCTGGTCGCGGATACGACCGGTGAGCTTTTCGGCTATTACAGCATCGCCACGCTGGTGTTTGTCGGCAAGAGCCTGGGCGGGAATCACGGCGGCCAGAACCCGATCGAGCCGACCGCACTCGCGAAGCCGGTGATCGTGGGACCCAACATGGAGAATTTCCCGGGGGTGATCGACGAGCTGCTGGCAGGCGACGCGTTGTTGCAGGTGCCGGATGCAGCGGCCCTGGAGGTGGCGTGCACGCGCCTGCTGGCGGACGATGCCGAGCGCACCGCCCTGGCCGCACGCGCCGGGGCGCTCGTGGCTGCGCGCCGCGGCGTCATGGCGAGGACGGTGGCTGCGGTCCTGGAGTAGGACGGGCATCCTTGCCCGCCCAATTACCCTTGCCGGGGCTTAACCGACCGGCGTGAGCTCCATCGCAAACAACTGTAGTCCTGCGCTGGCGTCCGAATCGAATTTCTCGACTGCGGCCGTGAGTTCATGCTCGCCCGGCGCATCAATCGTGACTTTGCCCAGCACACTGCGCGGCTTCTGGGGTCCCGGAGCCGCTTCGCGCAAATCGAGATCCTTTGCGCCTACCACGCCCCTCAGTGTCTTGCCGCCAACCGATACCACCATGTCATGATTGCCGAAACGTTCCGGGACCCGTTTCCGGCCGAAGGTTACGGCAGCAACTTCGTATGTTCCGGGCGTGTGCAGCCGGAAGCCCCATTTGACGCGGTCGCTGGTGGCTTTCCAGTTTTGACTGTAACCGGCGGCCACCACGCCTGCGATGCCGCTAATCTCGGCCATGTAGACGGGCAGTGTCAGTTTCGCGGAACCGGCCTGGATCACCTTGTCCTCGACATCTGGCTTACCGTCGAGTTCAACGGCGATTACGGAAATCAGTTCCTCGGGCGCGGGGCAAGGCACGGAAAGCGTGACGGTATCGCCATTCTGGCTGATTGCTACCGTTGCCTTCTCGCTGCCGAAGACCTTGGCTGACTGTACGGCATTTCGCAGCCCGGCAAGCGAGACGTTGCCGTCTGCCGGCCACTTCTTCACCAGCAGATAGAGGGTATTGCCCTTGGTCGTGATTCTGCCCCACTCGGGATCTACCGGGAAGGGGTTGGCAATGGTGCCGTAAATGGCCTCCCCATTGCGCTCCAACCATTCACCGATCTGCTTCAGACGCTGTACGCTCGGCTCGGGGATGACGCCTTCTGCTGTCGGTCCGACGTTCAGCAGGTAGTTCACGCCTTTCGAGGCGCAGTTGATCAGCAGTTCGAGCAGATAGTCCACCGTTTTCCACTCATGGTCGTCGGTCTTGAATCCCCATGTGTCGTTCAGGGTCGCGGGCGTCTCCCAGGCCCCTTTCACGCGTCCGGCAGGATGCTGGTTGTCTCCCAGGCTGCCATAGTCGCCAACACCGTGGCCGACGCGTCCGCTGACGAGGCATTCCGGCTGTAGCGAATGCACAAAATCCCGCAGGTTCTCGCTCTGAGCCTGGTTGATCGCGACCGGCGTGTCAAACCAGATCAGGCCGATGGGTCCGTAGTTCGTCAGCAATTCCTGAAGATTCGGCTTCACCACCTTATCCAGATATTGCTGGAAATCCTCGGGCGGCCGGTTGTAATGCAGCCAATCCTTTTCAGCTGTCTCCTCCTCCCAGTGTCCGGCACCGCCATCGGCATGCCAGTCCTGGGCCTGGGAATAGTAGAAACACATCTTGATGCCACGCTTGTTGCAGGCCTCGGCCAGCTCCTTCATCGGGTCGCGCTTGAAGGGGGTCTGCACGACGATGTTGTAGGGGTTGCTGGGAGAGTCGAACATGCAGAAGCCGTCGTGATGCTTTGCGGTTATGACCAGGTATTTCATGCCGGCCTGTTTGGCGACCTCGGCCCAGTCCTCGGCATTGAACTTGACCGGGTTGAACTGCGTGGCGAGCTGTTCGTAGTCGCGAATGGGGATCCGCAAGTCATGCATGATCCACTCGCCGATCCCCTTGGTTTTCTGGCCCTTCCATTCGCCGGCCGGGATGGCATACAGCCCCCAGTGAATGAACATGCCGAACCGCGCCTCATGCCACCATGCCAGTCGATCTGTTGTCATCTTGTCCCCTATTGCTGTTTGTTTTTGAATCAATGCCGGTGTAGCTTGCACAGAATGTTGTAAAAAGGAAAGCCTGGAATTGTGGAAAAACGCGGTAGCCATGCACGCCAGCTTGCCAGCAGGGCTAATGCATCTAAATCTTGGGCAGGATGTCGACTCATAAAAAGTGGGTCTTCCGCAGAATTTATGGATAGGTCCCCTTTTTGCTGCCGATCGGCGAGTTGCTGTGATTCAGGACATCCCGCGACTTGAGACGAATGAGAGCGTTCGTGCACTTGCCGAAGCTCTGATTAAAGAAGGCCCAATCCCGCCGGATTTCCGAGTTGATGCTTATCATATTGCGATTGCTGCCGTACATGGGGTCGATTATCTGTTGACTTGGAATTGTGCGCATATTGCAAATGCTACGATGCGTCCGAAGGTTGAGGCGGTTTGTCGCAGTCATGGTTATGAACCACCGATTATTTGTACTCCGCTTGAATTGATGGAGGATTAGAAAATGTGGGTGCGCCAAGATAAGCGTGAAACATGCAGCCGGTTAGAATCCGGCACGGCTACGGTGACCACCGAGTGTATATGAAGAAGCGCAGAGGATTACATATGGTGTTACAGTATGGACATCTTGTCATTATCTCTTCCTCCGAACGATCAGAATGACCGGACCAGTGCAGCCGCGTCCGCGCGGCTGTACTGGGTACGGGTCAATTCTCTGGTTCGGCAAATCCTGGCTTGAACTCCTTTGTGACCGGGAAGTGATTCTTGAACAACTGTCGCACCGGCTCCGCAATGACTTGGTGCGGAAGTGCTGTCCATGTTGGCCTGCCGTTCTTGTAGACCCAGAAGGTGCGGCACTTCCAGCAGACCGTCGTCTCGAACACAACGTAGTTACCGCGGCGGAAACGGATTCCGTGTGTCGGGAAATGGGAGATGGCGCATTGGCCATCGCTGGCAAGGAGGATCTCCTGCCACCATGCCACGGCGTCCCCTGCTTCTGTGGGGTCAAGGGAGACGTGTTCTAGCACCGGCGCATAGAGACCGTAGGGTGCCACGGGAAAAACTGTGAGCGTGTCAGACTGCTCATGATGCAGGTTTGGGTCGAGCAAGAACAGTTCGACCTTGTCCGCTTCAACTAGGGCCAGCGCGGTTGCGGCACTGATGCTGTTGGTCGTCGCACGCTCACGGACGGTGGCACGTGCAGCTCGCCACGCTTCAGTTTCGCCTTCGAACAGGCCAAGCGGCTCAGTGTCGTCGCAGGGCTCGACGCCAGTGGGCACACTTCTAGGGTAGATAGCGGACGGCCCCATGCATCCCGCCTGAAGCGCGAGCACAAGGATTCCCATGGTTGCCAACGTCTTTCTCATTTCTCTTGCCGAACGTCGCAAATCAGGATTTGGCGCGGCTACGCGACAATATCCTGCATTTGTCTTGTGTGCGCCCAGCATGGGCGCGTTGTAAATGGGGTTAAAGTCCCCTGTAGGAGGACCGGTTATGTGAAAGCATAAAGAACTACTACGTGAAGCCAACGCCGGAAGGGTAACCAACCGGCGGGAGGAAGGCTAGCGGA
>CAZOXS010000360.1:0-9334 GCA_964583785.1 uncultured Victivallales bacterium | reverse complement strand
TGGCGCAGCGGCAAGGCTCGCTCAACATCGTGGCCGCCACCAGCGGCGACACCGGCAGCGCGGCCATTTATGGCGTCAAGGGACGTTCGGGTATCCGCATCTTCGTGATGCACCCCAAGGGGCGCACGAGTCCGCTGCAGGAACTGCAGATGACGACCGTGCCCGACCAGAACGTGCATAATCTGGCGGTTGCCGGGACGTTCGACGATTGCCAGGCCATGGTCAAGGCCCTGTTCAATGATCTGGCCTTCCGCGACCGCTATCACCTTGGTGCGGTCAACTCGATCAACTGGGCACGGGTCCTGGCGCAGGTGGTCTATTATGCCTATGCCTCCCTGCAGGTGACCGCCGCGACCGGTGCCGCGCGGGTACGCTTCGCGGTGCCGACGGGAAACTTTGGCGACATCTTCGCCGGCTTTGTCGCCGCGCGCATGGGGTTCCCGATCGGCAAGCTGGTGCTGGCAACCAATTCGAACGACATCCTGGCGAGGTTCTTCACGTCCGGCGAGTATCGTGCCACGGGCGTGGTGCCGACGATGAGCCCGTCGATGGACATCCAGGTCGCCAGCAATTTCGAACGCTATCTGTATTACCGCCTCGGCGAGGACGGGGCCGCCGTCGCGCGGCTGATGGAGGCCTTCCGGCAGACGGGCGTGTTGTCGGTGCCCCTGGCCGCTGGTGGCGCGGTTGATCCGCTGATCGTGGCCGCTTCGTCCGACGAGGACCAGACCCTGGCGGCGATTCGCGATGTTTACGCGCAAACGGGCTATTTGCTTGATCCGCATACGGCGGTGGGCTACCATGCATCCCAACGGTACTTGTGCGCGGACGAACCGATGGTCTGTCTGGCCACGGCGCACCCCGCCAAGTTCCCCGACGCCGTGAAGGCGGCCATTGGCACCGATGCGCCTGCGCATCATCCGTTGCTCGATGCGCTGCGCGGCTTGCCGGTTCGCTGCGATGAACTGGCGGCGGACGCCGGACTGCTTAAGGATTATGTTGCCAGTCGAGCTGAATAAGAACGATTCCGCGAAGATCATGCAAAGCGACTCCGCCAACAGGTTTGTCTGCCGGCGTTGCGGGAAGTGCTGTCGCGAGCCGGGGTATGTCTACCTGACGGCGGCGGATGTCGACCGGATCGCCGCGTTTCTGGCAATGGATGTGCATGTGTTCACGGCGCAGTACACCCGGCTGCCGCCCGAGCGTCGCGGGCTGAGTCTGAACGAGAAAGACGACCGGTCCTGCGTGTTCCTGGACGCGCAGGGGCGCTGTGCCATCCAGGCGGTTAAGCCGGCGCAATGCGCGGCCTTCCCGCATGGCTGGAAATACAAGGAAATGCAAGGTGTATGCGAGGGCTGGAAAGCACTTGGAGGGACGGGTTCCACCCCGTCCGCGGCGTTGTAAGCAAGCGTGTGAGTAGGCGAATGGGAGATAACGATATGAAACCGGAAAAAATGGAAAAACGGATTCTGGCGATGCTCGAACAGCAGAACAGCCGCCCGCTTGATGCCAAGGAGATCGCGGGCACGCTGCAGGTCAAGGGCAAGGATCGCGGAATGCTGGAAAAGACGCTGCGCCAGATGGTCTCGGGCGGACGGATTGTCAGTATCCGCAATGGTAAATACGCCATCGGGGTGGCGGCGGATCTGGTCACCGGAAAGCTGGCTGTTGTCCGTTCCGGCAACGGATTTGTCGATCCGCCGGACAAGCAGCCCGGGCAGCCGTCGGTGTTTGTGCCCTCGCGCGAGATGGGGACAGCCTTGCCTGGCGACACGGTGGTGGTGCGTCTGAACCCGGACGCCCCGACCGGCGATCAGGGCCCAAGCGGGAAGATCATCCGCGTGGTCGAGCGCGGACGGCACGATATTGTCGGCACCCTGCGCACGACGGGACGTTTCCTGCATGTCGTGCCACTGGCCCCGATCTACGGGCAGAGTTTTTACGTGGCCGATACGTCGGGTGCCAAGGTCGGCGACCGGGTGCTGATGCGCTTTATCAACTGGGAAAACAAGCACGTCAGCCCGGAAGGCGAGATTATCGAGGTGATCGGCCGGGCGGATGATCCCTCGACCGATACGCTCTCGATCATCCGCCAGCACAATCTGGCGGATACCTTCCCGGCGGAGGTTTTGCTGGAGGCCGAGGCGGTTTCCGAGCGCATGGAACTTCCCGGCAAGCGCCTGGATCTGCGCGATGAGCTGATCATCACGATCGACCCCGAGCGCTCGCGCGACTTTGACGATGCACTCTCACTGCAGGTCGATGGCAACTTCCGCATCCTGGGCGTCCACATTGCCGATGTCAGTCATTTCGTGACACCGGGCAGTGCGCTTGACCGCGAGGCCTATGCCCGCGGCACCAGCGTCTACCTGCCGGACAAGGTGCTGCCGATGCTGCCCGAGCAGCTTTCCAACGGCATCTGCAGCCTGAACCCGGACAAGGACCGGCTGGCGTTTTCGGTCATGCTGCGTGTGGATGCCAAGGGCAAGACCGTGGAACGCTGGTTTGCCAAGTCCATGATCCGCTCTAAGGCGCGACTGACCTATGCCGACGCGCTGGCGGTGCTGGAGAACCGCAAGCGCGCGAATAAAGCCGTCACCCCCGGGGTGAAGGCGCTGCTCAAGGGCCTGCATGAGCTGGCCCAGCAGTTCCGTCGCAGTCGCTTTGCCAAGTTCGCACTGGATCTGGACATGCCGGAAATCGAGATCACGACCGACGGGGGCGGGGTGATGACCGGCATCACGCGGTCGGAAAACGACATCTCGCATCAACTGGTCGAGGAATGCATGGTGGCGGCCAACGAGGCCGTGGCGGCGGAATTGGCGGCCCGGCATATCCCGGGGATTGCCCGTTTCCATGACGAACCGAAGGAGACCAAGATCGAGGAGCTGACGGCACTGCTGATCTCGATGGGCTACGCCCCCGGCGATCTGCGGCAGCGCCGCAATTTCGCGACGTTCCTCAAGAGCGTCAAGGACGACCCACTGGCGCACCACGTCTATGTCGCCGTGCTCAAGAGTATGAACCGCGCGGTGTATTCGGCCACGGAGAGTGGTCACTACGGCCTGGCCAAGACGTTCTACTCGCACTTCACTTCGCCGATCCGACGTTATCCCGACCTGCTGGCGCACCGCATTCTTGGTGCCTGCCTTCAGGCCCCGGGCGGGGAGCGCTACACGAAGGCGCAGCTCGAGACGATGGCGATCCATTCCTCGCAGTGCGAGGAAACCGCCGACCTGGCGGAACGCGACCTGACCGAGATCATGAAATTCCGCTATCTGGAGCAGGAACTCAAGAGTGGGTCGCACAAGGAATACGATGCAGTGGTGGTTACCGTCACCAACTATGGTGTGTTCGTGGAGTTGATGGATCTTCAGATCCAGGGTATGGTGCATGTGTCCGGACTGTCCGACGACTTCCTGCGTTTCGATGCCGGCAAGCGGGATCTCTCCAATGGCAAGACCCGTTTCACGTCGGGAACCCCGCTGCGGGTGCATGTGGTCGAGATCGATTTCGATGCCCGGCGCCTGACGTTCGGCGTCAGTTCGTCAGACTCTGGATCGGAGCCGGCACGTGACCGCCGCGATTCACAAAAGTCTCGGCGCCGTCGGGGCAAGTGACCTGACAGATCGTGCCCGAGCCGAAAAGCCCGCCGAAATCGACGAAATCACCCAGCTTCTTGCCGGGCACCGGGATCAGTCGGCAGGCCGTTGTCTTGCGGTTGATGATGCCGATGGCCGCCTCGTCCATGATCATGCCGCAGAGTGTTTCCGCGCTGGTCGCGCCCGGCAGCAGGATCATGTCCAGCCCGACCGAGCAGACCGCCGTCATGGCCTCGAGCTTCTCGAGCGTCAGGGTGCCATCCGTCATCGCCTTGGCGAGCGCGTGATCCTCCATGACGGGGATGAACGCGCCGGAGAGACCGCCCACGGCACTGGAGGCGAAGGCCCCGCCCTTCTTGACGGCGTCGTTGAGCAGGGCCACGGCGGCCGTCGTGCCCGGGGCACCGAGTTTGCGGATCCCCATTGTCTGGTAGATCTCGCCGATACTGTCCCCGACGCGCGGCGTCGGGGCCAGCGAGAGGTCGACTACCCCGAACTGCACCCCCAGGCGCTCAGCCACCTCGCGCCCGATCAGTTCGCCGGTACGGGTGACTCGGAAGGCCGTGTGCTTGACCTCCTCGGCAATCTCGTCGAGCGTGGCATCCGGCGAGATCTCCAGCAGACGGTCGAGCGCGCGCTTGACGACCCCGGGGCCGCTGACCCCCACGTTGATCACGGTTTCCGGCTCGCCCGCGCCCAGATAGGCACCTGCCATGAAGGGGTTGTCCTCGGGAATGTTGGCGAATACCACCAGCTTGGCGGCACCGAAGCCCTGCGAATCGGCCGTGGCCTCGGCAATCTGTAGGATTGTCCGGCCGACCAGCCGAATGGCGTCAACATTCATGCCGGCCTTGGTCGTGCCGATGTTAATCGAGGCACAGACGCGTTTCGTGGAGCTGAGCACGGCGGGCAGTGATTCGATCAGCAGCTTCTCAGCCGGGGTGATGCCCTTGTGCACCAGCGCGGTGAATCCGCCCAGCAGGTCGACCTTGACATCGGCCGCCGCCTGGTCCAGCGCCTTGGCGAGAGCCACGGCCCCGGCCTGATCATGCCCGCCGAGCAACTCGCTGGCAGGCGAGATCGCCAGCCGTTTGTTGACCACGGGGATGCCGTAACGGGTGGTCATCTCGTCGCAGACCCTGACGAGGTTGGCGGCCTTGCGGCAGATCTTCTCATGCACGGCCTTGCAGACCGCCTTGATGTCCGGACCGGCGCAGTCGGTGAGGCTGATGCCCATCGTGACGGTGCGGACGTCCAGATTCTCCTCCTGGAGCATGCGGACGGTATTGAGGATTTCCTGTGTTCTGATCATGGTGTGTTTCCCTGGTAGCGGATGTTAGCGGCGCGTGACCAGCCGTTTGATGGGACCGACCTCGCTGATGGCGCGGAAGATGTTCTCATGCTGGATGCCGGCATGCAGGCTAAGGGTCTCGGCCAGATGCCGGAATTCGGTTTGAAGCTGCTGGATGTCCAGATTCAGCGGCACGGTGACTTCCGCGACATGGGTCACATGATTACCCTCGAAGCTGACGTTCCAGTCCTCGATATTGATATGGCGGGCGGCCATGAAACCGGTGACCGCACTGAGAATACCCGCGTGGTCGATGCCGGTCAGCGTCACGACGTAGCGTTCGCCGGGGTAGTGTGCCCTGGCCTGATCGGCATCATACGGGGTGGCGGCGATATTGGCCTCGCCCGGCGCGAAGGCCTGCTGCATACGGCGGCGGACGTCCTCCGCGAGACAGGGCTCGGGGAAGGTGGCGGTCAACATGACCGTAAAATAGCCGGCCACGACGGTCTGGCGGATGCCGTCGATATTGCCATGGAGGGCCGTCACGGCGGCGGTGACATCGCGCAGGATGCCGGGACGGTCGGCGATCAACACCGAAATGACATGGCGTGCGGCGGTTTGTGAGGATTCAAGCATGGAACGTTTCCCTTTGTAGAGTGGTTCAAATCAATGAGAATGAACACTGCAAGAAAACCACGGTGGCGTCCAGTCAAAAATATCGGCAGGCTTGATCTCCGTTGGCTGCTGCGGTAGAGTTGAATTTCGCAACAAGGAGTCTTGTCAAAGGAACGATTGACGATAACGGGCGACGATAACGGATAACGAGCAAAGCGCATCCCCATCGTCCACCGTAGTCGTCGCCCGTTATCGTCAACCGAATTTAGTAATGGAAAGGGAACGACGGATGAGGATACTTTCAGGAATTCAGCCATCCGGCAAATTGCACATCGGCAACTACGTCGGCATGATGAAGCCGGCGATCGCGCTGCAGTCGCAGGGCGAGGCCTATCTTTTCATTGCCAACTACCACGCCCTGACCAGCGTGAAGGATGCCGCACGGCTGCGCGCGGACACGCACGATGTCGCGCTCGATTTCCTGGCTTGCGGCCTGGAGCCGGCGCGGACCGTCTTTTTCCGGCAGAGCGATGTGCCGGAAGTGACGGAGCTGATGTGGCTGCTCTCGACGGTGACCCCCATGGGGCTGCTCGAACGCTGCCACTCCTACAAGGACAAGCTGGCCAAGGGTATTCCGGCAAGCCACGCGCTCTTCTCGTACCCGGTGCTGATGGCGGCGGATATCCTGGCGGTGCAATCGACGGTGGTACCCGTCGGGCGTGACCAGAAGCAGCATGTGGAGGTCACACGCGACATCGCGCTGAAATTCAACCAGCAGTATGGCGAGGTCTTCACGATCCCCGAGCCATCCATTTGCGAGGAGGTGGCGGTGGTGCCGGGCATTGATGGCCAGAAGATGTCCAAGTCGTACGACAATCATATCGAGCTGTTCGGCGACCTGAAGGCGACGAAGAAGCGGATCATGCGGATCGTGACCGACTGCACCCCGCTGGAGGATCCGAAGGATCCGGCCACGTGCAATGTCTTCAAGCTCTTCAAGCTGTTTGCCACCCCCGCCCAGTGCGACGAGCTGGCGGCGCGCTATCGCACGGGCGGTTTCGGCTATGGCGAGGCGAAAAAGGCCCTCCTGGAGATCATGACCGAAACGCTTGCCCCGTTCCGGGAGCGTCGCGACCAACTGGCGGCCGATAGGGATTATGTTGAGGACGTCCTGCGAAGCGGGGCGTCGAAGGCCCGCGCGGAAGCCGGGAAAACGCTGGCGGCGGCCCGGCAGGCGATGGGACTTTAAGGGGGCATCTTGAAACAGGAAGAATACAAGGTAGATCTCGAGGTGTTCGAGGGTCCGCTGGATCTGCTGCTCTACCTCATCCGCAAGGACGAGGTCGATATCTACAACATCCCGATCGAGCGCATCACCACGCAGTATATGGAATACCTCAGCGTCATGCGCATGCTCGACCTCAACATCGCCGGCGAGTTCATCGTGATGGCCGCCACGCTGATGATGATCAAGAGCCGGATGCTGCTGCCCGTCGATGAGCGCACCGAGGAGGAGGAGGAAGAAGAGGAGGATCCGCGCTGGGATCTGGTGCGGCAGCTCGTGGAGTACAAGAAGTTCAAGGACATCGCCAACCAGCTCCAGGAACGCGAGTTCTATCAGGAAAACGTCTTTGCCTTCGGTGGCAAGAGCGCCGTGGTGATCGAGCCGGAGGATTCAGGGCTGGGCCTCCAGGATGTCGGCCTTTTTGACCTGATCGCGGCCTTCAATGAGGTGCTCAAGAAGGCACCGCCGGAGCAGCTCGGCGAGATCGCGGCGGATCGCTACACCGTGGCCGACAAGATCGACCATGTGCTGCAGACCGTGCGCAATGGCCGCTCGCTGCGCTTCTCGCGCATGTTCGGGCAAATGGCCTCGCGCAACGAGATCATCTGTACCTTCCTGGCCTTGCTGGAGCTGCTTCGACTGCGGCAAATCGTCGCCGTGCAGGATGCGCATTTCGGTGATATCCTCATTACACAGTCCGACGCGGTCGACGATCCGGACACCGGGTCGATCGAGATTGACAAGGATGACCGTACAGGCGATCTTTTCGAGAGACAGGAAACGGGAGGAGACGAGGATGTCTGATATGCAAAGCCTGCCGGAGCTGAAGCAGATCCTGGGGTCGCTTATTTTCGGGGCCAATCGCCCCCTGACGATCAAGGAGCTGCGCGCCTGTATTGTCGAGGTGGCCGGGGAGGATGCCGAGGTGGCTGTGTATGCCGAGGTGACGCCGAAACAACTTGAGGAGGCGCTGGAGGAACTGCGCCAGGATCTCGTGCGTACGCATGCGGGCTTTACCGTGCAGGAGGTCGCCGGTGGCTTCCGCCTGCAGAGCGACGCTGCCTGCGGGCGCTGGCTTAAGCATCTGCTCAAGACCAAGCCGCAGCGGCTGTCGCAGCCCGCGCTCGAGACTATGGCGATCATCGCCTACCGCCAGCCGATCTCAAAGGCGGACATTGAGTCGATCCGCGGCGTGAGCGTGGCGCATATCATCAAGGGGCTGATGGAGATGCAGCTTGTGCGGATTGCCGGACGCAGTGAGTTGCCCGGGCGCCCGTTCCTGTATGGTACGACCCACCTTTTCCTGGAGCATTTCGGGCTCAAGGATCTCAGGCAGCTCGACAAGATGGCCCCGCGTGTGTTGTCACGCAAGGTGCGGGCCGATGACAATGCGGAAACCCTGTTCGAGGCCGCTGAGGGGATCGAGGTCGAGGAGGATCCTCGCCAGGTCGTGATGGAGTTTGAGGAGGAGAATGATTGAGTCGGTGGCGATTGTCGGCATGGGGCTGATGGGCGGTTCGCTCGGGCTGGCGCTGCGCGCGCGCGGGGTGGCGGTCCATGGCTATGCCCGCCGGCCTGAATCCCGCGCCCAGGCGCTCGCCGGCGGGTTTGTCGATACGGTGCACGAAAGCGCCGCGGCGGCCGTTGCCGGGGCCGATCTGGTGGTGCTGTGTACGCCGGTGTTGACGATGCCCGCCCTGGTGCGGGAGATCCGTGACGCCCTGAAGCCGGGCTGCATCGTCACCGATGTCGGCAGCACCAAGCAGTGGCTTGACGGTGCGTTGCAGGGGGCGCTGGCCGGCAGCGGGGCGGTCTACGTCGGCAGTCACCCGATGGCTGGTTCCGAGAAGGCCGGGATGGTGGCGGCGCGCGCGGATTTGTACGCCGGGGCTTGCGTCATGGTCACGCCGGGTGATGACGCCCCCGCGATGGATGCAGGGAATGAGTTGCGCTGCTTCTGGGAAGCCTTGGGTGCGGTGGTGACCCTTTTTACCCCGGCGGCACACGACCGTCTGGTTGCCCGGACTAGCCATATGCCGCACCTGATGGCCGCCTTGCTGGTCGAGGCCGTGAATCGCGATGGCGATTGGGTGCTGGGGTTCTGCGGCCCGGGCTTTCGCGACACGACCCGTATCGCGGCCGGGTCTGAGGATGTCTGGCACGATATCGTCAAGAGCAATGCCGCCGCGATCCGCGAAGAGCTGGCGGCGCTCTGCGGCGGGATCGATGTCTTGTGCAGCAAGATCGATGCGGGCGATTTCGAGGCGGTACGGGAATGGCTGGCGGACTGTCGCCGCCAGCGCGAGGCGTTCCTCCATCACGGCCAGCAGGGGGAATGAACCAAAAGGTGTTGATAAACGATTAACTAATCACAGACTGGCATACAGAGATTTAAATGGGCGACAGAATTGGAGTCCGGTGAACGAGAACGGCGACGAGAACGGGGGACGATTATATTGCCTGCGACTCGTAATGCGTTCTCGTCGCCGTTCTCGTTGGCCGTAACAAAGGATAACAGGCATGAAACAGACCGTCGAGATG
>CAZOXS010000359.1:0-13786 GCA_964583785.1 uncultured Victivallales bacterium | reverse complement strand
GGTTGAACGGGTTTTCCGTTACTATGTCGGGCCGAAAGAATACACGCGGCTGAAGGCGGAGGGCCATAAACGTACCGAAATCATGGAATTCGGCCGATTCTTCAAACCCGTCTGCAAGGTGCTGCTGCCCCTGCTCAATGGCATCGAGGCGGTTGTCCCCGGCGGGTATGGCATGGCCATCATCCTCCTCACAATTATCGTCAAGCTGGTCTTCTGGCCCGTCACCCACAAGGGCACCGAAAGCATGAAGCGGATGCAGAAACTGCAGCCGGAGATCAAGAAGCTGCGCGAGCGCTACAAGAGCGACCCGAAGAAATTACAGGAAAAGCAGATGCTGCTCTACCGCGAGCACAAGGTTAATCCGCTGGCGGGCTGCCTGCCGATGCTGATCCAGATCCCGGTGTTTATCGGCCTGTTCACGGTGTTGCGCAGTGCCGTTGAATTGCGGTTTACGCAATTCCTGTGGATCCGGGACCTGAGCGAGCCCGAAGGATTGCTGGCCGGTGTGTTGCCGTTCCCGGCGGGCGGATTGAACATCCTGCCGCTGCTGATGACGGCCACGATGGTCCTGCAGCAGCGTATGACGCCGAGCGCGGGTGATCCACAGCAGCAGAAGATGATGGCCTTCATGCCGGTGATGATGCTCTTCATCTTCTACAACATGCCGTCGGCGCTCGTGCTGTACTGGACGGTCAGTCAGGGGCTTTCCATCCTCCAGTTGTTCCTGCAGCAGCGCAAGGACCGCCTTACGACGGCTGTTGCTCCGGCTTGACATCGCGCGACATGAGGGCCTCGACCGCCTGAAGCGGTGAGGCACCCTCATGCAGGATGCGGCAGACCTGCTCGGTGATCGGCACTTCCACACCGTATTCCGTCGCCAGCGCCTTGGCATTGGCGGCGTTCCAGACGCCCTCGGCCACCTGCTTCATCCCGCCGGTGATCTGTGCCAGTGTCTCGCCACGGCCAAGCCGTTCCCCAACCCCGCGGTTACGGCTGTGCCGGCTGGTGCAGGTGACGATCAGATCGCCCATGCCGCTGAGCCCGGCAAAGGTCTCCGGCTTGCAGCCGAGCGCCGCTCCCAGACGCGAGATCTCGCTCAGGCCACGTGTGATCAGCGCGGCCCGCGTATTGTCGCCGAACCCGAGCCCGTCGCTGATGCCAACGGCAATCGCGATCACATTCTTCAACGCCCCCCCGATCTGGACACCGGTGACGTCATCGGCGGTATAGACACGGAAGCGGCTGTTGCTGAAAACCGTCTGCAAGGCGATGTTGTCCTCCGCGCGCGGCGAGGCCACGACGACGGCGGTCGGGATTCCTCGGGCGACTTCCTCCGCGTGGCTGGGACCGGAAAGGGCGGCAGCACAGGGAATTCCGAGGCCTTCGCGCGCGATCTCCGTCATGGTCCGGTGCGTCTCGCGATCGAGGCCCTTGGTCACGCTGACCACCCGCGCGGAAGGGGCGATCAGCCCTTTAAAGCGGGAGGCCACATCGCGGTAGAACTGCGTCGGCACGGCCATCACGACGACCTCTGCCTCGCGGGCGGCTGCGTTTGGGTCCGTGGTCCAGCGGATTCCCCCGGGGAGGGCAACTCCGGGAAGATACGTGCCGTTCATGCCGTTTTCACGGATCGCGCGGATATTCTCCTCGAACGGTCCCCACACCGTCACCTGATGCCCGTTCTGCTGCAGCACCATCGCCAAGGCCGTCCCCCAGCCGCCATCCCCGATTACCGTCGCCGTGACACTCATTTATCCACCCTCGTTTCGATTCATTCGCCAATCCGTATCAAGAGGTCCGCACAATATGGAAAATCACGCCCCGGCGCAATGCAAAAGGCTTCAGCCTTCTCGCCGATTGGCCAGCATTGCCTCGGCGGCGATATGGGCCGTCGTCCAAGCGGCCTGCAGGTTATAGCCGCCAGTCAGGGCATCGATATCCAGCACTTCGCCAGCTAGGAACAGGCCGGGATGCAGACGGCTTCCCATGGTTCTGAAATCCACTTCCTTCAAGCGGATGCCCCCGCAGGTAACGAATTCCTCGCGGTTCCGGTTCTTGCCCGAGATAGGCAGGATGAAGGCGGTTGCCTGCAAGGCGAGCCGACGGATCGAGGCCAGCGGGCACCCCCCCCATTCGCACGTCTCCGCCGCCCCGGCGCGCTGGAGCAGTAGCGTCCAGAGCCGGGCGGGAAGCCCCAGTGGCGACCAGGTTCCGATCTGTTGGCGCGGATTGCTTTTTTTGTGAGCCCGCAGGCACTCGCAGACCTCCATCTCCCGCTGCCCGGCGAGCCAGTTGATCCGCATGTCGAAGCGGTAGCCGCGTTCTGCCAGACCGCGGGCACCGAATGAGGAAAGCCGCAGTACGGACGGCCCACTGACTCCGGTGTGCGTAATCAACAGTTCCCCGTCCGCCTGGATGCCGCCTGGACCGCTGAGCTGCACGGATTTGACGACGATACCGGCCAGCGCCGTGAACGTGCGATCGGTCGTGTTGAATGAGAACAGCGACGGCACGTAGGGTTCGATGATGTGATCGAGCCCGTCGATGAAGGCGCCACCGCCGGTGGCGATAAGCACGTACCTCCCCGTTTCGCGGCCGCGTTCACCGACGCTTACCGCGTGTCCCCCGTCGATGGGGCAGATGCGCGAGACCGATGCCGCTGTCCGGATTTCCGTCTGGCCGCGATGAGCCGTGTCAAGCAGGGCATTGATGATATCCAGGGATGTGTCGGAACGCGGAAAGACGCAGCCATCCGCCAGCGTCACCAGCGGTACACCGTGCGCCTCGAACCACGCGATGGTTTCCGCCGGTCCGAAGCGGTGGAACGGTCCGATCAGTTCACGTCCCCCGCGCGGGTAATTCTGCGTGAAGGCGCGTATGTCCGGGCATGCATGCGTCAGGTTACAGCGTCCCCCGCCAGAGATCCGGACCTTGGCCAGTGGCTTAGTGCCCTTCTCAAGCACGAGCACGCGAAGGGAACGCGCGGTCTCCGCCAGCACCGCCGCCGCGAACATCCCCGCGGCCCCGCCCCCGAGAATTATGACATCGTAAGTGATCATGCAGGGTTAGGGAGTACCGAGAAATCGGCGAACAAGGCATAGATGGCAATCACGATACCGATCAGGATCATCCCGCACAGTTTGGCGTGCCGCCAGGGGGTCATGTCGACGGCCTTGACGTCCTGCTGAGAAAATTCGGTTTTCAGTGGCGCGATCTCGCCCATGATCAGCATCGTAATGACCAGGTAGGAGAAGACAATCCCGAGAAAATGATACTCATGCAGGGAGGCGACAATGCGGTCGAACGGCGGCACGAAATAGCCGGTGGCGATGATGACGAAGCCGGCGATCAGTCCTGTTTTCGCGGCCTTGGGCGGAACGCGGCGTGAAAGCATGCCGACGAGCACGACCGCCAGGATCGGGATGAAATACATGCCGTTCATTTTCTGCAGATACCCGAAAATGCTCTCGGTATTGGCCAACAGCGGGGCGATCAGCATGGCGGAGATTGCGACCACCCAGCCAAAGACCTTGCCCGATCGGACAACCTGATCCTCGCTGGCATCCTTCTTCAGCAAGCGCTTATAGAACCCGAGGCTGAAGAGCGTGCAGGAGCTGTTCAGTGCGGAGTTGAAACTCGAGAGGATGGCCCCGATCATCGCCGCCGCGAAAAACCCGGTCAAAGGGGGGGGCAGTACGGTGCTGACCAGCCGCCCGTAAGCATGGTCGGCCTTGATGTCTTGTCCGGCGAACAGCGCGAAGGCGATAATACCTGGAATCACGAGATACAGCGGGCCGACCAGCTTGAGCGCCCCAGTGAGCAGGACGCCCTTCTGGCCTTCAGCCAGGCTGCTGGCACCGAACGTCCGCTGGATAATCTGCTGGTTGGTGCACCAGTAGAAGACATTCAGCAGTAGGATGCCGGAAAAGATGGTGCCGAAGGGGACCGATGTGTCCTGGTTGCCGACCGAGTTGAAGGTCCCCTCGCGCGCCTCGGCCAGGACCGAGAATCCCGACAGGAACCCTTCGCTGGATAGGGCGGAGATGCCGAACCAGGTGATCATCAGCCCCCCGGCGAGTAGGCCGACCCCGTTTATCGTGTCCGATACCGCCACCGTTCGCAACCCGCCGAACAGCGCGTAGATTGAGCCCAGAATACCGACGACCCAGACGATTATCCACAGCACGGTGGTGTGCGACTCGATCCCGAGCAGCGCCTTCACGTCCAGTATCCCGATCATGCCGGTTGCCCCGGTATACAGGATGATTGGCAGCAGAATCACCACATAGGCCAACAGGAAAATTAGATTGGTAATTACCTGTGTCTGGTGATCGAAGCGGATCTCGAGGTATTCCGGCACCGTGGCGATACCGCTTTTCAGGAACCGCGGCAGGAAGAAGAGCGCCATGGCCACCAGTGCGATCACGGCCACCACCTCCCACACCATGACGCATAAGCCGTCCGTGAAGGCCGCCCCGTTGAGACCGACCATCTGCTCGGTTGACAGGTTCGTCAGCAGCAGGGAGCCGGCAATCAACGGGAAGGAAAGGCTCCTGCCGGCCAGGAAGTAGCCTTTGCTGGAGGCATGATCATCCTTTCGTGTCAACAGGTAGGTCAATACGCCGACAAGGCCCATGAAAAACAAGAACGATACAATCGTCAGCATCCGACGCCTCCTTCGCATCACCGTGTTACGGATCCGGACCCAGCAGTAGCAAAGCCAAAGTCGTCCCAAGCCTATCACGCCCAGCCACCCCGTCAAGCGTAACCGCGCCGTCCCAGTGGATGAAAACCCCGGGTATCGGGGTCACGGGCATCGGGGTCTTCACATTTCACAAACCGGACGGAGACCGTTCCGAGTGACTGAGCTTATTCTATTGAGGCACTTTCAGAACCCCTCGTGGTGCCTGGCTTCTTGCGGGCACCACGAGGGGTTCTGCAAGTGCCTCGGAGTATATAAAGCAGGTTGAGGCAATTAACGTGCCCGAGCTAGAGGAGGAACTTATGACCATCGCCGCACAACTCAGAAAAGAAGGCCGTCAGCAGGGCATGCAGCAGGGCATGCAGCAAGCAGAAGCCAAAACATTGCTAAAAATTCTCAACAAGCGTTTTGGATCGGTTTCTCAATCTGTACGGGAAAAGATCAGCACGGCTACCAGCAGCCAGCTTGAAGCCTGGATAGACGCCTCGCTTGATGCGGTAAGCGTTGAGCAGTTGTTCAACAGCTAGAAACAGATTCGACCACGGGAGCTGATCATTGCTTTGTTCCGAGGTCCAGATCAGGCATTAATCAAGCTGGCATCCGGCATTTTTCAACCAACGAGGGTTCGGGAGTCTTGCCTCTCTGTTATGTCCACTACAAATATATCCGGTTGGCAGTAAATCCTCACGGGGGGATTTGCTGCCCCGATACCACTGGCTACAAAAAGATGCGTGTCGTTTACCACAAAGTGACCGTGATCGAATCGTCTCCCATACACGGACGGGATCACTATAGGGCCGATGACAGGAATCCGGATTTGTCCGGCGTGGTAGTGCCCGGAGAATACAACATCGGCTGATGATTCAGAGAGGCGATAGATGTTGTCTGGGGTGTGGGAAAGGACTATGTGAAGCACGTCGCTCCGTTGAGGTGAGATGCTTCTGCCCTGAGTTCCCCACGGGTAATCGAAGCCGGCAATGGCCATCTGATTCTCGCCAACGGCTAGCGCAATGGTCTCATCCGAGAGGAGACGAAGCCTGCTCCGGGTAATCACCTCGCGAACCGCATTGGCGCCAGCCCAATAGTCGTGATTGCCAAGAACGGCGTATGTCTCCAACCTGGCAATCGGGCGCAGCACCTTTGCCAACTTCGGCAATGTATCCAGACAGGTGATGAAGTCACCAGTGAAGACCGCTATGTCAGGATTAGATTGCTCTGCAATCGAGACGACCTCCTGATAGTATTCAAGTGGCAACGAGGGGTGAATGTGTAAATCGGTGAGATGCACAATCCGAAGGGGTGCACCGTGCCACTTCGGATGTGGTAAATGATACCGGTGAACCACCAGATCGGTTGTTGTGATCGGTGCGGCAAGCTTGAATCGGTGGGGAGTTGTATCCACGGGACTCGATCCGGCGCAGGAGCGTCGGATCATGACACGGCGTCCTTCGCCAATAAGAATGAGAAAAAGCAGCATCAGGGGAGCGTAGACCCATGGTGGGCGTGCAAGGAATAGACCGAGAAAGGCTCCAGCACAGAGAATGATCATAAATGTGGCGAGAACCGCCGGGGCTTTGGTTGTGCTGTCCGGCATGAGGATTAGGAAGCGGTTCAGCAACACGAGGAAGATACAGCATCCTGCTGACGCGAAAAGTAACACGGAGCCGATTTCGACAAGGGGTATCTTCATCTTATAGTTCCCCGCTGCAAAGCGCAGGGCGTCGCGATTCCATCACCGGCAACACTTGGCGCACCCGGTCGATCTCGTCCAGATCGATATCCGCAGTCAGGAGTTCCGCCTCGCTGTCGGGGCACTCGCGTTTGACGTCGCCGTCGGGGGCGATCACGCAGGAGCGTCCGCCGAAAGGGGCACCGGCGTGGTTGACGCCGCACAGGAAAACCTGGTTCTCGATCGCCCGGGCACGGCACAGCACGGACCAGTCTGCTATGCGCACCAGCGGCCAGGCCGCCAGCACGGCCAGTATCTGTGCGCCGTTGTCGGCCAATTGACGGTAAACTTCAGGAAACCGCAGGTCGAAGCAGATCGAGAGTCCCCAGCGGACCCCGTCGATCGTTACCCCCTGCAAGGCGTCGCCGGCACGGAAGACATCGGCCTCGGCACCCTCGGGGCCGCGGAAGAGGTGGGTCTTGCGGTAAGTGCCGCAAAGGTTCCCGTCGCGGTCCAGGGCGGCGGCGGCATTGTAGATACCGTCTGCGGTGCGTTCGGAGAGGCCGGCGATGATGCCGATACGGTGGCGCTGCGCGGCGGCCTGTAAGGCCTCCAGCGCCGCTCCCGGCCAGGTGCCGGCCAGTTCCTGTATCTTATCCAGCTGATAGCCCGTATCGGATAGTTCCGGAAAAAGTACCATCGCGCAACCGGCCCCGGCCGCCTCAGCTGCAAACCGGTCGTAGCGGGCGATATTCCCGCCGGGCGCGCCCCAACGCTCCTGTACCAGCCCGATGCGCATGTTCAATTCCTTCCTGCCGTCTGGCAATCCGATCGGCTTCATGAGGCCAACTTACCGTTTCGTCCGGTTCAAGGCAAGGGCTGTTTCAAATCAGCGCGGGCTTGCGCGGGGGGCGGCGGCGTGGTATTAGTCTGGCTTTACATCAAGGTTCTTAACGGGAGTTCCAGTATGGGTGCGCCGATTTGTCTTCTTGGGGTTGATGCGTTTTCGGGTTTCCGGCTGGCTGCGCTGCGCGAGCGGATCGGCGCGGTGGTGCCGTCGGTCGCGACGGTCGTCGCCACCTATGTCTATTTCCTGGAGGCGCTTGACGCGCCATCCGCGACGGATATGGATAAGGCGCGTGCGTTGCTCGGTGCGCTTAGCGGCGAGGTGGGCGACGATGGTTTTCTCGTGACACCGCGCAAGGGCACGATCTCGCCCTGGTCATCGAAAGCGTCCGATATCTTCCACAACAGCGGCCTGCTGGTGTTTCCGCGCGTCGAGCGCGGGATCCGCTTTCGCCTGCTGACGAATGAAGGACGGGCGCTGACGGCGGCGGAGGCGCGTCCGGCACTGGGCCTGCTGCATGACCGGATGACCGAGGGGGTTTATGAGAATGTCGCGGACCTGTTCGCCCATCCCGAACCGGCCCCGTTCAGGACGGTGGACATCCTGGGTGGCGGTGAGGCCGCGCTGCAGGACGCGAACCGCCGCCTGGGGCTGGCGCTGAGCGATGAGGAGGTCGCCTATCTGCTAAAAGCCTACCAGCGGATCGAACGCAACCCGACGGATGTCGAGCTGGTGATGTTCGGGCAGGTGAATTCCGAGCACTGCCGCCACAAGATCTTCAATGCCGACTGGGTCATCGACGGCCAGCCGCAGTCGCGGACGCTGTTCGATATGATCCGCAACACCCACAAGCTCAATCCGGGCAATACGCTGGTGGCCTACAAGGACAACTCGGGCGTGCTGGAGGGCTTCGAGGACGCCTGGTTCCAGGTCCGGCGCGACGGCTCGCAGGTCTACGCGTTCAGCGAGGGGCAGATCGACATGCTGATCAAGGTCGAGACGCACAACCATCCCACCGCGATTGCCCCGTTCCCCGGGGCGGCGACGGGGGTAGGCGGCGAGATCCGCGACGAGTGCGCCACGGGCACCGGTGGCAAGCCGAAGGCCGGGCTGGCCGCGTTCATGGTGTCGAACCTGCGGGTGCCGGGCTACGCCATGCCCTGGGAGCGTGATTTTGCCGAATTCCCGTCGCGGCTGGCCTCGCCGCTGGATATCATGCTCGAGGCGCCGATCGGCGGGGCGAATTTCGGCAATGAGTTCGGGCGGCCGCAGTTGTGCGGGCTGTTCAAGACGTACGAGGACGTCCAGAACGGCCGCTATCGGGGCTATCACAAGCCGATCATGGCGGCGGGCGGTATGGGCAATATCAAGCGCATCCATGTCGAGAAGAAGGACATTCCCGAGGGCTCGTACATCCTGCAGCTCGGCGGTCCGGCCATGCGCATCGGCCTGGGTGGCGGGGCGGCTTCGTCGATGGACACCGGCAGCAATTCCGCCGAGCTGGATTTCGATTCGGTGCAGCGCGGCAATGCGGAGATGGAGCGGCGCTGCCAGGAGGTGGTCGATGCCTGCATTGCGCTGGAGGCGGCGAACCCGATTCTCAGCATCCATGACATTGGTGCCGGCGGCCTTTCCAACGGCTGTCCCGAGCTGGTGGCCGAGACGGGCGGTGTCTTCCATCTGCGCAAGATCCACAACGAGGACCGCTCGATGAGCCCGATGGAGATCTGGTGCTGCGAGGCGCAGGAACGCTATGTGCTGGCGGTCGCGCCGGAGTCGCTCGACACGTTCATCTCGCTGTGCGAGCGCGAGCGCTGTCCGGTGGCGGTCGTGGGCCAGGCCACCGGCGATGGGCACCTGACGCTGGAGGATTCGCATTTCGACAACAAGCCGATCGATATCGAACTGGGTGTGATCCTGGGCAAGCCGCCCAAGATGCTGCGCGACGTCAAGCATCTGCCGGCGACCGGCGGCACGCTCGATATCCCGGGACTGGAGATTGCCGATGCGGCCGCGCGGGTGCTGCAATTGCCGGCGGTGGCCAACAAAACGTTCCTGATCACGATCGCCGACCGCAGCATCACGGGCATGGTGGCGCGCGACCAGATGGTCGGCCCCTGGCAGACGCCGATCGCCGATGCGGCGGTGACGGCGACCTCGCTGCGCGCCACGCATGGCGAGGCGATGACCCTGGGCGAGCGCACGAACGTGGCGCTGATCTCGCCGCCGGCCTCGGGACGCCTGGCGATCGGCGAGGCGTTGACGAACCTCGCGGGCACCGCTGTCGGCCCGATCGAAAACATCAAGCTCTCGGCCAACTGGATGTGCGCCTGTGGCGAGGAGGGCGAGGATGCCGGACTCTACGATACTGTTCGCGCGGTCGGCATGGACCTCTGTCCGGCGCTGGGGATCGCGATTCCCGTCGGCAAGGATTCGCTCTCGATGCGGACGGTCTGGCAGGACGCCGCCGGCAAGGACCACAAGATGACCGCGCCGCTGAGCCTGATCGTCAGTGCCTTCGCGACGGTGGCCGACGTGCGCAAGACCGTGACGCCCGATTTCAAGCCGGGGCGCTCGCGGCTGATCCTGGTCGATCTCGGGGCCGGACGCAACCGGCTGGGTGGATCGTCCCTAGCCCAGGTCTACAACCAGCTTGGCAGCGAGGCCCCGGACGTCGATGATCCGGCCCTGCTGAAGGCGTTCTTCGGCGCGATTCAGGCGCTGGTGGCCGACGGGCTGCTGCTGGCCTATCATGACCGTTCCGACGGCGGCCTGCTGGTGACGCTGGCGGAAATGGGCTTTGGCGGCCGCCGCGGCGCGGATGTACGCCTGGAGGGCGAGCCGGCGGAGGCGGCCGCGCTGCTGTTCAACGAGGAGCTCGGGGCCGTGCTGCAGGTAGCCGAGGCGGATACCGATACGGTTCTGGCGGTACTGGCGAAGCATGGGCTGGAGGCTGTCTCGCACGCGATCGGGCAGGTGACGGATGAGAAACGGCTGCAGATCCGCGTTGGCGGCGAAACGGTCTATGAGTCCGACCTGACGGAACTGAACCGGCTCTGGTCGTCGCTGACCGCGCGCATGCAGGCATTGCGCGATAATCCGGTCTGCGCGGAGGAGGAGTTCGACAACCTGCTCGACGAGGATGATCCGGGCATGCGGTTTCATCTGACCTACGAGCCCGAAGCCCCGCATGTGTTCACCGCCCGTCCCCGTATGGCGGTGCTGCGCGAGCAGGGGATCAACGGTCAGGTCGAGATGGCGGCGGCGTTCGATCGCGCGGGCTTCGAGAGCGTCGATGTGCATATGACCGACCTGCTGGCGGGGCGCATCGACCTGGCGACATTCAGCGGGCTCGTGGCCTGCGGCGGTTTTTCCTATGGCGATGTGCTGGGGGCCGGTTCGGGCTGGGCGAAGTCGATCCTGTTCAACAATCGTCTGCGCGACATGTTCGCTGCGTTCTTCGTGCGGCCGGAAACCTTTACGTTGGGGGTCTGCAACGGCTGCCAGATGGTCTCGCAGCTCAAGGACATCATTCCGGGGGCGTCGCACTGGCCGGTGTTCACGCGTAACCGCTCCGAGCAGTTCGAGGCACGCTATGTGACTGTCGAGGTGCTGGAGTCGCCGTCGGTACTGCTGAAAGACATGGTCGGCTCGCGCATCGGCATTGCCGTCGCGCACGGGGAAGGCTTTGCCGATTTCAGCCAGACGGGATCCGCCGTGGGTGTGAAAGGTGCCGGGCTGGCGACCCTGCGCTACGTCGACGGGCGGGGGCAGGCGACGGAGCGCTACCCGTACAATCCCAACGGATCCGCCGGTGGTTTGACGGGCCTGACGACCGAAGATGGCCGGGTGATGGTGATGATGCCGCATCCGGAACGCGGCTTCCGCTCGCTGCAGCTCTCGTACCGTCCGGCAGGCTACTGCGAGGGCGAGGCCGGCCCCTGGCTGCGCCTCTTCCAGAATGCCCGCCGCTTCGTGCGGCAGGGGTGAGGGGAAAAGTCGAAAGCTGAAAGTCGAAAGTCGAAATATTTCCAACGTTCAACATCGAACATTGAACATCGAACGTCCAACATCGAACGACCAAGGGTGGAACGCGACCTCCGGGCGCGTTAATGTGGCGTGCAAAACCGTCCGCCGCTTCCACCGCAACCCTTTGCCCTGCGGCCCGCGTGGCGATCGGGCCTTCCAGAATCCAGTTGCAGGGTGACAGATGAGAATGGTATCGTACCCGCATCATGACAACTTTAGTTAAAGCAGAAGTACTTGGTTTAAGCGTATCCGAGCGTATTCAGCTTGTTGAGGACATCTGGGATACGATCGCGGATATTCCAGAGGAGGTCGGGCTGTCCGACGAGCAGAAGTCAGAGCTTGACCGCCGTTTGGATGCATATCACCAGCATCCAGAAGAAGGATCCCCTTGGGGTGTGGTCAGGGAACGGATCAGGAGCAGACGATGAGCAGCAGGCTCATCGTCCGCCCAGAAGCCGAAGCGGAGATCGCGGAGGCTTTCGACTGGTACGAGGATCAGGTACCCGGTCTCGGATCAGACTTTTTGCTGTGTTTGGATGCAATCGTCAGCGCCATATTGCGCTCGCCCGCATATTACCCTCGGGTTCACAAGATTGTTCGTCGCGCACTGACTCGCCGCTTTCCGTACGAGGTGTTTTTCTTGGAGGACGGCGAACGCATCGTTATCCTGTCTGTTTTTCACGCCAGGCGTAATCCCAAACGCTGGCAGGATCGAATCTAAGAATTTGTGTACCTTTTGTGGCCAATCAAAAGCAGAGCCGGGCTTGCAGGTCGCCCACGGCGTGCACCAGCTCGGTCGCGAGCAAGCGGGATTCCGCCTGGTGGCCCCCGGCGAGCAGCAGGCAGCCGATGCCGAGGGCGGCGGCGACCTCATGGTCGTGGTTGGTGTCGCCGATCAGCACGATTTCCTCGGGCGGCAGCTCCAGCGCGGCCAGCAGCTTCCTGCCGTTCGCCAGTTTCGAGGCGGCGTGCAGGTTGTCGAGTCCCGCTACCTGGCCGAAATGTCGGCGGATGCCGTGTTCGGACAGCATCCGCTCCAGGATTGTCTGTTCGCAGGCGGAGAGCACCGACATGCCCTCCACCATGCCGTCCAGCTTAGCCAGCACCTCGGCCACGCCCTCGCGCAGGGCCGCCGTGCGCGCCAGCGCGCCGTAGTGCTGGTGGAATTCGATGGCGACGGCGTTCCAGTCCTCGGCTTCGAGGTCGAATCCGAGCTGCGCGTAATAGCCGATGACCGGGAAGTCGAAGATCTGGCGATAGATGCGCGTGTCGATACCGGGCAGGCAACGGCGTTCGAGCATGCGGTTGATCGCCCCGACGCAGGCTTCGACATCATCCAGCAGGGTGCCGTTCCAGTCCCAGATGAGGTGTCGGATCATGGCTCGGTCATCTACTTGAGTTTCTTCGGCTTGCAAAGCTTCTGCTTATCGGCGGCCACCCGTCCGCATTTGAGGCAGGCGAACTCCGCCTGGCCGACGTCAGCCTTGAATTCCTCGAACTGGCTCTTGAGCTTGTCCTTGTCCCATTTGCACATGCGCTTGATATCGCTGCTCATGGCTGCCGCTCCTCCCCGCGTGAAGATCTTTCAACAAGCCCCGATATAAATAGGAGCGATTTGCGGGAATTATGTCCATTGTCGCCGTCTTCGTAAAGCGGATTTTTTGCCAACTCAACGCAGCGTCTTCGCGAGCATTCCGCTACCCTGGCCTGACGAGCACCCGCCACGTCGCCTGTACCATCAGTCCCCCCTGCACCGCTTCTTCAGTATTCTCTAGTGGTCTTCTGTGTGGGGATGGGGGCTCATGGATGGATCATAACCGTTTAAGGAACGCTTGGACTTGTTCGTAGGCGCGTCGGGCGTGCATTGCCTGGGTATCCACGTCCAAGGCAGCGTGAAACTCCACCACCAGCTGTGGACCGAAAGCATCCACACTGGCGAATTTCTCATGCAGAATTTCAATCGCCCGTGCAATGTCCTTCTCTTGCTTGCGCTGCTTCCAATCCGCAGCCAAGATATCCATCCCGCCGTGGAAGTTCTCCAGGCAATAGCAAAGATCGTAGGCATCTTTCGGCTTGTCGCGGCCACCGATGGCGTGTGCCTTCATCACGAGGAAATCCGGCAGTGACGCGACCCGCAACCGCACCGAGTTCGTCGCGCCGTTCACATTCTTGCCATCCAGAGTCAGCTCAACCGGCGCATGAAAGGCCATACCACAGGCATCCGCCTGCAGGACGCGGAAATCGGAGATCAATTTCGGTCGGTTCTTCTTCAGTTTGACATTCTTGGGTGCGAGAAACTCGACCTCCACCTGCACGATAGGTTCCCCGTCATGCAGGTCCACATTCACTACATACTGGAAATCCTTTTCGCCTTTCCGGTACCGCTTCGTGTTCAAGAGCAACATTAATATGTCCGCATACTGCGGTTAGCCCCGATTTTAGTACCACCGGCTAAGGTGGAGAATGTATCCTTCAACCACGGGAAAATGGAGGATGCAAATGGGGACAAAACGAAGGGCATACACGGACAAGTTCAAGG
>CAZOXS010000358.1:0-3128 GCA_964583785.1 uncultured Victivallales bacterium | reverse complement strand
GGATCAGCATCAGGAACGGGATGACCACATCGACCGGCATGGAGCGCAGCCACTGGGCCTTAACCGCCACATCCCGCACGCCATCCTGCAAATCCAACAGGAAAACACTCGCGAGCCAGGCAAGATTAAGCACCAGCGCATCAAAAAGCAGATAAAAAAGCAATGTGCGATTACGCCGAACCGGACGGTGAATACCCCTAAGCACGACGGTGCCGCTGTCCTGCAGCTCGATCCAGGCCAGGTGCCGGAACACGACATAGGAGGTGATAACAAAGCCGAGGGCGAGAATACCGATTGCCCGGTCGCGAAAGACCGAGACCAGCACACCGATCGAGGTCAGCAACGCCGTCCCCCCGTAGAGCATCCAAGCCACTTGATTATGCTGGCGTCCATGCTTCAGAAGCCGATGATGCAGATGCTCGGCATCGCCATCCTGAATCCGCGACGCGATTCCACCAGGCGAATCCCTATCGAGCAACCGCCGTACAGAACGCCGCCAGACGGCAAGGATGGTATCGAACAGCGGCACACCGATGGCCAGCAGCGGCATACCGATTACCGCCACGGCCGGTCCCTTGGAACTGGTGGAGATTGATAGCGCCGCCAGCGTGAACCCGATAAACAGGCTACCAGTATCGCCCAGGAACACCTGTGCCGGATAAAAGTTATAGCGCAGGAACCCCAGACAGGCACCGGCCAAGGCGAGGAACAGCAGCACATCACCGGGGCTTTTCCTGAAGACCAGCGACACCCCGATCCCGAGCGCGGCGATCAGCCCGATCCCGGTGGCCAGACCATCAATCCCGTCGATCAGGTTGAAGGCATTCATCCATACCAGGAACCACAGTAAAGTCAGTCCAAAATCGACTGCGTCCGGCAGGGATATCCCCAACACGTTCTGAAAGCGGATATGCATGCAATAGGCGGCCACGGCAATTGTGATCTGCCCAAGCAGTTTGACCATCGGCTTCAGGGAAATCCGGTCATCGATCATCCCGAGCAGCACCACGCCCGAAGAAAGCAAGACATACCGATACCACCAAGCAATTGTTATCTGCCCGGCAAACAGTTTCCATGGATACAGAAATACCATCGCGCAAGCCGCCTGAACCCCTAGGAACAGGGCAATACCGCCCGCCGTCGGCGTCGGGTTCAGATGCAACTTGCGCCCGCCCGGACGATCCACAAATCCCCAGCGCGGGGCACGGGGGCTCCAGAAGCGTGTCAACATCAGCGACACCACCAGTCCCGTCAGGAAGATCACCGGATATTTCAGAATCGGTTCAAGGGGAAGCATAAAACTGCCCTACCTTTCGTACATTCTTGCCGATCAACGTGTACAATCCTCCGATCCGGTTACGACGGATCGCCCGCCAATCCTCGCAGGACTTGCGCCAGATGTGCGCAAGGCTGCGATTGCTGACACCGCCTGTACGCATGTGAACCAGCACCTCGGGAATATAGACCGGCTGTTTTGTCAGATGCGTGAGCAATCGCATGATAAAATCATAATCGCCGGCACAGCGATAAGTCGGATCGAAGTAAATCCGCTCGTCCAGGGCAATGCGTTCGTAAACATCGCGCCGGACAAAAAGTGCCGGATGCGGCGGCATCCAGCCCCAGCGCAGTTGCCGCGGAGCATACGCGCCGCTGCGCCAATGCCGCACCACGCGTATCCCGCCAGCCGCAGACTCGCGCACATACTGCAAATCGCCATACACGGCCTCGGCACCGCCCTCGAAGGCCTGCATCACCCTAGCCAGGACATCCGGGTGTGCATACTCATCACCCGCATGCAGCAACCCGATCACATCACCGGTCGCCCGCGCTACGCCCCGGTTCAGCGCCTCATAGATCCCCCCATCCGGTTCCGACCGAATCCGCATTTCAGTTTTCCCCGCATACACTTCTGTGTTTTTCTGCGTGTTCTGTGGTTCTCCTTCCCATTTCAGCATTTCAGCTTTCCCCCAAATCCCCTCAGCTTTCAGCTTTCCGCCCTCATCCCTTCCCTCAGCTTTTCCCTCCCGCCGCAGCCAGTCCAGAAGCCCCTCGACCGACGCATCCGAGGACGCCCCGTCCTGGATGCAGTATTCCTCCGGTGGCCGCGATTGCGCCAGCACCGAGGCAACGGTACGCTGCAATCCGCCCACGGCGTTCCGGCAAATCGTAATCAACGATAATCGCATTACGCAACACTCCGCCGCTTCTTGCGAATCAAGGCACGGACTTCTGAAATGTAAGCCATCCGTACCTGGGCCGCCAGCAACCCGTTCCTTCCCTCGACAAAACCACCACGCAGGAGATAGTGATAAAGGAACCACCAAAAGGGCTCACCTGGCAAACGGATAGCCAGCATTTTCAAAAACCGCCGCTGCTCCTGGGTATTGCCATTCCAGCGTGGCTGGATCGCCTCCATCCCGTAACGACCCGTCGTCAAATAGCGATATCGCAATTCCGCCTCCCACACCGCATACGCACGGTGGCGGTCCTTATAGGCCTGCAATCCCTTGGCATCACGATGCATCAACACGCCGGAGAAGCGTTCAACCCGCCCTTTCACGATAATCCGTTCATGGACCTCCATGTCCAACTGTTCACCGCAATCGGGTAAAAGGTTCTCAAAACGCCCGGCGTCCCGCTGCATCAGGCATATCGCCACATGCGAGAACCCGCCAAATCGCATTTCCCGCCCCATGAAATGAAATGCTTTACGCGCAAGATAGGCCGCCGCCGGATTGGAGGCTGACAGCGCGGTCCGGATTTCCATCCATAGTTCCGGCGACACAGACTCATCTGCATCGAGAAAAAGAACCCACCGGGTCGATATGTGCGCATTATCCAGCGCCCACTGGCGTTTCCGTGGATACTGACCATTCCAGCGAAACTGAACAACCTCCGCACCCCGCTGGGCTGCATATTGCGCAGTCTCATCGGTGCTGCCGGAATCCACGATCAACACGCGACGAACCGGTACCAGACTATCCAGGCAAGCCCCGATGTTGGCAATCTCATTACGCGTGGCAATCAGAACCGTAATATCCAGAATTTCATCCATGATCGAAATGTCTTCCGCCTATGCTTACGGACGTGGTACTCGCTTACGAAAACGCTAGCCAAAAATATTTGAA
>CAZOXS010000357.1:0-9837 GCA_964583785.1 uncultured Victivallales bacterium | reverse complement strand
CGGAAACGGCCCAGTTCCTCCTTCGGCAACGCATAGCCGGAAAGGTGCAGCAGGCTGTAAAGCAACATCGAGCCATGGCCGCCGGAAAGCACAAAGCGGTCACGGTCCGGCCAGGCCGGGTCAGCGGGGTTATGCCTCAAGTGGTTCAGCCAGAGCACGGCGGCGACATCCGCCATCCCCATCGGCATGCCCGGATGACCCGAGTTGGCCGACTGCACGCCATCCATGGCGAGCCCGCGAATGGTATTGGAAATAAGCTGCAATTCCTCAGGATTGACTTTCACGGCCATGATCACGATCTCCTTGTCTATACGGTCACAATACCCAGTTTCTATAAAATTATTTAGCCTGGAACTCTCGCACAACCAACATCACTTGTCGAGACCGAATCAAACGGAAATCGCGCCGGGCTGCCGCAACCCTGTAACTTCAAAAGCGTTTGTGAGTATGTGGGTGCGTGAGTATGTGAGAAAATACCAACAACTTCCACACACACACTCACAGACCCCCACACTCACGCACCGTTTCACCCTGCATCATCTTGGCCGCCCACCCCGTGGCCGGGGCTAACCAGATAACTTCAATTCATTTCAACGCCCAACAACATCCAACGCCCAACATCCAAAGTAAAGACGCCCCAACTTGGTCGTTGGTTGTTGGGCGTTGGACGTTGAATTTCCCAAGTTTCACCCTGCATCATCTGGGTCTCCCCCCCAGGGCCGCAGCTAGCCTGGAGGGCCGGGTTCCACCCCGGCCGCGTAGCTGCACGCCATCGCGTAAAGGGAGACAACATATACTATTTGTAAAACCACAACGGTTTAAAATATAATAGGTTACAATTCGCAAACAAAATCGATCATCCACGTTTACGCTTTAGCGCGACACTCAGAACCGATAGATCAGACGGGGTGATCCCGGAAATGCGCGCCGCCTGCGCCATGGATTCCGGCCGGATTCGGCTGAGTTTCTCGCGCGACTCATAACTGATGCTCTGGATCGACCAGAAATCGATTCCAGCCGGGATGTGCTGGTCTTCGAGCGACTGATACGCGCGGATGCTGGTTTGCTCACGATCAATATACCCCTGGTATTTCGTCAGGATTTCAACCTGCTCAATGACCACATCCGGCAAGCCCACATCCGCCTGCCCCAGCGATGCGTACCGGTTTTCAGGCCGCCGCAATAATTGCGCCAGCGAATGTTGGCCCGCGAAAGTGGTTTCCAGTCGCGTCTGCTCCTGTTCGATCAACTGCGCGTAAGTTGCCGTTTCCATCAGAAAAGTCGCCGGCGAAAGGCCAAGCTCCTTGGCGTGCTCAAGCAGCCGGAAGCGTGCATTGTCCTGACGCAAGACCAGGCGATGCTCCGAGCGCGAGGTGAACATCCGATACGGTTCATCGGTTCCCTTGGTCACCAGGTCGTCAATCAACACCCCGATGTACGCTTCGCTGCGGTTGAGCACCCATTCGGATTTCCCCAGTGCCTTGCGGGCGGCATTCACGCCGGCAACAAAACCTTGGGTAGCCGCTTCCTCATAGCCGGTCGTCCCATTGATCTGGCCCGCCAGAAACAGCCCTACCACGGTTTTGCTTTCAAGCGTATGCCGCAATTGTGTTGGATCCACGAAATCATACTCAATCGCATACGCCAGTTCGATAAACGCGGCCTTCTCCAGCCCCGGGACGGAATGAATCATCTCGTGCTGGACATCCGCCGGTAAACTGTTTGACGTTCCGTTCGGATACATCAAGACGCAATCCCGTCCTTCCGGCTCGATGAAGACATGGTGCGACGTCTTCTCCGCAAACTTCACGATCTTGTCCTCGATTGACGGGCAGTAGCGCACCCCCGTGCCGGAAATCCCGCCCCCGTACATCGCGCTCTTCTTTAAGTTTCGCGCAATGATTTCATGCGTCTGCCCGGTCGTGTGCGTCAGGTAGCAAGGCAATTGATTGGAGCCCGGGAACCATGGCATCAATGTTGATTGTTCCACGTGGAACACGCCGTCGGACTTGGTGTCGGTCCCGGACTGTTCCACGTGGAACAACGGGTCGTTGGTGCCGTCTTCGCCCTGTTTGTTTCCCCTGTTATCCCCTGATCTTAACAGGGCCTTTTGCTTCGCGGTCCAGGAAAAGAACGGGGCAGGCGTTGTGCCGGGTTGTATGGTCATCTTGGTGTAATCGAGCGAGTCTCGGTGCAGGCGTGGCGGCGTCCCGGTCTTGAGGCGCTCCATCCGGAATCCAAGTGCACGGAGATTATCGCTGAGTTCATCAGAGGAATGCATGTCGCCGCGCCCGCCGGAGCGGACGTCCATGCCAATGTGGATACGCCCGTTCAAATAGGTGCCCGGCGTGATGACGACGGTGCGGGTCTCGACAAGCGTGCCGTCGCCGAGAATGACGTGCGTGACGCGGCCGTTCTGGGTTTTCAACTGGCGCACGGTGGTTTCGATAATCTGTAGCCGTGGCTGCTGTTCGATGACGGCCTCCATCCGCGCGGCATAGGCGATCTTGTCGCACTGCGTCCGGTTCGCACGTACGGCCGGACCTTTCTTCGTGTTGAGCACGCGGAACTGGATCCCCGTGAAATCGGTATTGATTGCCATTTCGCCGCCCAGCGCGTCAAGCTCGAACACCAGGTGCGATTTGGCAATACCACCGACGGATGGATTGCACGGCATGCAGCCAATGCTTTGTTTGTGCATCGTGGCCAGCAAGGTCTTCGCGCCAGACCTCGCGGCCGCCAAGGCCGCCTCGCTGCCGGCATGTCCGCCACCGATGACAATAACATCAAAAACAGTCGACGATAAAGGTTCGTGAGTCAAATCAAGTTCCTTGCCTTAAATTAAATTCGTTGCGTTCCTGATTCGTTGTGAATCCCTCGAAAAAAGGCGCTCCGCATTTTTCAGTGAATGTCCTATTTTCCGACGCAGAATCGCGAGAATACGGTATCCAACAATTCGGCGTGATAATGCCTCCCCGTGACCCGCCCAAGGCGTTCAGTGGCGTCGCGGATCTCAGCCGCCGCGATGGTCTCGCATGACTCGAATTCGTCCTTCAGAATCTGGAGCGCTGCATTCAGGTGTCGCTCGGCTTCGCGGATGAGCTGTAGGTGGCGTTCCGAGATGACGGCATGGGGGGCGGTACTGGCCGGTTGCAGGCAGAGCGTCTCCGCGATCGCCGCTTTCAAGGCGTCCACACCAATACCGTCACGAACTGAGCAGGATAGGCACCGTAACGCTGTAAAGTCACTTTCGAAAAGAATTTGCCCGCGATCAACTTTATTGATCACCAGAAGCGTCGTTTTTGAGTGAATAGCGTTGATCAGAGTATGGTCCTCTTCACTCAACGGAGCAGAACCATCTATAATGAGCAAAGTTAAGTCGGCGCGATTGATCTGTTCACGCGCGCGCCGGATACCCTCCTGCTCGATGCCGCAGTCGGCCTCCCGGATCCCGGCGGTATCGACCAGCCGAATGGGGAAGCCGTTGATCACGATCTGTTCCTCGAGCGTATCGCGGGTGGTGCCGGCGATGTCGGTGACGATGGCGCGCGGCTTTCCCAGCAGGGCATTCATCAAGGTGGATTTGCCGACGTTGGGTTTGCCGGCAATCACGACCATCGCCCCGTCACGCAGCAAGTGACCTTCGTCCCATCCACTTGCCAGCGTCTGTAAATCCGCACGGATCGTATCCAATTGCCCTTGAAGCGTCTCAAGCGTGGAGACGGGCAGTTCGCCTTCCTCGAAATCGAGCGAGGCTTCCAGGTCGGCCGCCACGGCGATCAACCGGTCATAGAGGCGGTTGAAGGCCGTGCTTAGTGACCCTTCGAGCTGTTCCACGGCGGCGGTGGCCGCCCGTTCGGAGCGGGCCTGGATCAGGTCCATAACTGCTTCCGCTTGAAGCAGGTCGATTCTGCCCGACAAAAACGCCCGTTGCGTGAACTCGCCAGGTTCGGCGGGACGAGCACCGGCCTGTAGTACCGCCCGCAATAACCGCCGGGCGGCGGCGTTGCCGCCGTGTCCTTGGAATTCTACCACGTCCTCACGGGTATAGCTAGCCGGAGCCCGGTAGATCAGCAGCACCGCCTCGTCGAGATCATGGTCGGTATGCACATGCCCGTAGACAAAAGTGCCGCCCGGCCGCGCCGACGGCGCGGGCCCGTTGCCACGGAAGAGCCGGTCGGCAATGGGTAAAGCCGCCGGCCCCGAAACCCGCACGATCGAAATCCCCCCGGCCCCCGGAGCAGTCGCAATCGCCGCAATCGTATCATTGTCCTGATTCATAGGAAGGCCATCATAGACGTATCACAATAATCTTGCAAGCGGCGGTCGCGATTTGATGTAATGCGGCGCTTGATCGATGCGGGGAGTCGAAAGGTTGCGTACTCCGGAGTTAAATCGGATCATCGGGAGCACGGAACTGGACGCTCCGACGACATTAGATATTTTAAGCATGGGGCTATAATGAAACCAAAGGCGGTGTTTTTCTGTAACAACCAGGCCAATGTGGCGAGGGTTTATTCGCAGGGCAGGCGGGAGCAGGTGGCGGAGCTGACCGAGTTGTATCCGGTGGTGGTCTCGGGCGGAAATTTTGCCGAGCACGCCGCCAACCTGACCGATGTGCAGGTTATTTTTTCCACCTGGGGGATGCCGGCCCTGACGGCGGTTGAACTCGACAAACTGCCGGCCCTCAAGGCGGTCTTCTATGGGGCGGGGTCGGTTAAAGGATTTGCCACGCCCTTTCTGGAACGGGGCATCACGGTATGCAGCGCCTGGCAGGCGAACGCGGTCTCGGTCGCGGAGTTCTGTCTGGCTCAGATCCTGCTCGCGAGTAAAGGGTATTTCCGCAACACGCAGGAATGCCGTGATCCCGAAAAGCGGCATGCGGGAAAGTGTTTTCAAGGCAAGGGCGCGTATGGCGAGTCGGTGGCCCTGATCGGGGCGGGGCAGATTGGGTGCAAGCTGATTGAATTGTTGCGGCCTTTTCGGCTCAAAGTGTTAGTCGTGGATCCGTATCTGGCTGATGAAGAAACGCTTACGCTTGGTGTGAAAAAAGTGACGCTGGAGGTGGCATTCCGCGAGGCCTGTGTCATAAGCAATCACCTCCCGAATTTGCCGGATCTTCAGCAAGTCCTTGACAAGAAACTGTTTGCGTCCATGCGCGAGGGGGCAACCTTTATCAATACCGGGCGCGGGGCGCAGGTCAATGAGGCTGATCTGCTGGACGTGTTGCAGGCGCGTCCGGATTTGCAAGTCCTCCTGGATGTCACGCATCCCGAGCCGCCCGCGAAGGATAGCCCCTTTTATGTTTTGCAGAATGTGCAATTATCGAGTCATCTGGCCGGTGCGCATGACGATGAGGTCGTGCGCATGGCCGACTACATGCTAGATGAGTTCAAGCGTTTCCAGTCAGGCGAACCGCTGCAATACGCCGTTAATCTGGAAATGCTTGCCCGCATGGCGTGAGATGGCGGCTCGGTGCATAGTCTTGTCGTGCAATAAACGTATCGACACCGATCTTGTAATTTTCCATAGTACGCACGCGATTTCAGGCGAGGCAAGGTGCCTTGCTAGAACCGAAAGCCGAATATGCGTTCTGAAGACTCCCTGAAAAATGAAACGGAATACGATAGTCTTTCCTCGGAAGCCCCTGGGCGTGCTTTGGGGCTCTGTCTGGGTGCTTCGACCATTTCCGCTGTAGTCGTCGAAGCCGCCGCCGGTGGCGGCAAGCCGCACATCACCCATTCCGCCCGGTTCCCCCATGACGGCGACCCGCGCGCCACCCTGCGCCGCATGTTCGACGAGCTGGATATGAACTCCTTCAAGCGAATCGTCGCCACGGGGCGCAGTCTTCGTAAAGCTACGCGTTTCACTTCGATTCCGGAACCCGAAGCCGTCGAGTTGGCCTACGGTCATATCGATAAACCCGAAGGCAGTCGATCCGCCGTGGTTTCGGCTGGGGGCGAGACGTTCATGGCCTATATCCTGGACCGCCGCGGCCAGATCGCCAACGTGCTCACCGGCAACAAATGCGCGTCCGGTACCGGCGAGTTCTTTCTCCAGCAACTGCGCCGTATGGATGTCTCGCTCGACGAGGCCGCGCTCTGGGCCGGCGTAGAGACCCCCTACAACGTTTCCGGCCGCTGCTCGGTTTTCTGCAAATCCGACTGTACGCACGCGACCAACAAGGGGGTGCCGAAGCAGCGGGTCACGGCTGGCCTGTGCCGCATGATGGCGGGAAAGATTATCGAATTGCTCAAGGGTGTCGGTGCCGATAGTGTGATGGTGGTCGGCGGGGCGTCGCAGAACCGCATGATGATCGACTACCTGCGCCAGGCCATACCCGCACTGACCGTTCCGCCCGAGGCTCCGGTCTTCGAGGCGCTCGGTGCGGCCCTCGGCGCACTCGCGCAGCCGACCGAAACGTTTGGTTCCGTTGATGAGATCTTCCAGCCTGATATCGGCCGCTTCGAAACCCTTCCGCCGCTGCGCAACTTCCGCGATCAGGTCGCTTTCAAGACCATCACCCGGGATGTGGCCAAAACCGGTGAAACCTGCATCCTCGGTCTCGATGTGGGCTCGACCACGACCAAGGCCGTGCTGCTGCGCCAAGCCGACAACGCCATGCTCGCGTCGATCTACCTGCGCACCAATGGCGATCCGGTCGGTGCCGCCCGCGCCTGCTACCGTGCCATCACGGATGCCGCCGCCAAGACGACCGATCCGGCAACGCTTTGCATCACCGGGCTTGGCGTCTGCGGTTCGGGGCGCCAGATTGCCGGGCTGCATGCCCTCACGGATGGTGTCATCAACGAGATCATCGCCCACGCCACTGCGGCGGTCCATTTCGACCCCGGCGTCGACACCATCTTCGAGATCGGCGGCCAGGATGCCAAGTACACCTATATCACCAACGGGGTCCCGTCCGACTACGCCATGAACGAGGCCTGCTCGGCCGGTACCGGCTCCTTCCTTGAGGAATCCGCGCTTGAGTCGCTCGGTATCCGCATGGAAGACATCGGGGATATCGCGATCGAAGGTGAGATGCCGCCCAATTTCAGCGACCAGTGCGCGGCCTTTATCAGTAGCGACATCAAGAACGCGATCCACGAGGGCGTCGGCCGTGCTGATATCGTGGCCGGCCTAGTCTACTCGATCTGCATGAACTACGCCAACCGGGTCAAGGGGAACCGGCCCGTGGGCGAGAAGATCTTCATGCAGGGAGGCGTCTGCTACAACCATGCCGTCCCGCTGGCGATGGCCGCCCTGGTTGGCAAGCCGATCGTTGTTCCGCCGGAGCCGGGGTTGATGGGGGCCTTCGGCGTGGCCCTGGAAGTCAAGAAGCGCATCGCCGCCGGTCTGATGGAAGCGGGGCGCTTTGATCTGGCGGATCTGGCCGCGCGCGAGGTCGCCTTCGATGAGCCCTTTATCTGCAAGGGGGCCGGTGACGGTTGCGACCGGCGCTGCGAAATCGCCCGTGTGGTCGTCAATGGCGTCAAATACCCCTTCGGCGGGGCCTGCAACCTATACTATAATATCCGGCATCATATCAAACGCGATACCGCCCACCTCGATCTGGTAAATGTCCGCCAACGCATTGTATTTGCCACGCTGGAGGAGGACGTGGCCGGGGAGTCCAAGGTTGTTTCCGCCCCGCGACGGCGGATTGGCTTCAACCGCAGTTTCCTGGTCAACACTTATTACCCGCTCTATGCGGGCTTCTTTTCCCGGCTGGGATTCGATCCGGTCATGCCGGAAGAGCCCTCTCGCGACGGGATTGACCAGAAAAACGCGTCCTTCTGCTTCCCGGCTGAACTCGCGCACGGCTTTTTCCACCGCCTGATCGACGCCCCCGAGCCGCCCGATGCCATCTTCCTGCCCCACTTCAAGTCGACGCCGACCCTCGAGGAAGGGGTGGAGTCGGAAGTGTGCCCGCTCGTGCAGGGCGAGACCTTCTACCTGCGCACGGCCTTTCGGGACGAACTGGCCGTCCTGCAGAATCGCGGGGTCAAACTGCTAACGCCGCTGATGGATTTGCACAAAGGTGTGGACGTTGCGCAAACCGAGCTTGTGGCCTGTGCCGGCGAGCTGGGAATCCCGCGTGCACGGGCGCAGCGCGCCTTTCGCGCCGCCGTTGCCGAACACCACGCCAGCCAGCATGCCATGCGCGAGGCGGGGCGCAAGGCACTGGCCGAACTCGAAGCCCACCCCGAACAGCTCGGCGTTGTCATTTTCTCGCGCCCCTACAGCGGACTGGCCGACGAGGCCAACATGGGGATCCCCCACAAATTCGCCAGTCGCGGCATCATGGTCATCCCGATGGATTTCCTGCCGCTTGAGGACGAACCCTCCCGCGATCACATGTACTGGGGCATGGGACAGTATCTGCTCAAGGCCGCCCATGTCGTCGCGCGCCATCCGCAGCTTTTCGGTGTCTACATTACTAATTTTTCCTGCGGACCGGACTCTTTCCTGATCACTTATTTCCGCGAGATCATGGGTCGCAAGCCCTCGTTGACGCTCGAACTCGACAGTCATACGGCCGATGCCGGCCTTGAAATCCGGATCGAGGCCTTCCTCGACATTGCCTCCGCTTACTGCCGCCTGAATGATGGCATACCCGCGTCTGCCAATGCCGCGGCCTTCCTGCCTGCCAAACTCGTCAACGGTTCTGCCGGCCGGCCTGTCGTGCAAACCTCGGAGGGCGCGATGGTTCCGCTTGGCGATCCGCGTGTCACGATCCTGGTCCCCTCGATGGGCGAACTGGGCACGGATATGCTGGCCGCTGCTTTCCGTTCGCAGGGGCTCAAGGCCATTGCCCATCCTCCCGCCGACGAGACGATCCTCAAACTCGGCCGTGCCAACACCTCCTGCAAGGAATGCCTGCCGCTGATCCTCACCAGTGGCATGCTGCTTAACTATATCCGTAACGAGCGCGCCCCCGGCGAGATTGTCGTGTATTTCATGCCGACCGGGGCGGGCCCCTGCCGGTTCGGGCAATACCACCAGTTCATGGAGCATCTCGTCGAACGCCTGCGCCTCACGGATGTGGCCATGCTCTCGCTGACCTCCGAAAACAGCTACGCGGGGATGAGCAGCGGCTTCCACGCCAGCGCCTGGCGCGGCATTGTTATTTCGGATGTCATGGAGGACGTGCGCTCCATGCTGCTCGCCAACGCCGCCGACCGGCCAACGGCCCTGGCGACCTTCCATGCCGGCTACCGTCGCCTCGTTGAGGCCCTCGCGACCGGTACAAGCAAGCACCTCAAGACGGAACTGGCGTCGGTTTCAAGCGAGCTGGCGACCATCCCGCTCAAACGCCCCGCCAGCGAGGTGCCCCTCATCTCCCTTGCCGGCGAGATCTATGTGCGGCGTGACGGGCTTTCGCGTCAGGCGATCACCGAGCGGCTGGCCGACCACGGGTTTGCGGTCATCTGTACGCCGGTTACCGAGTGGATGCATTATACCGATTATCTTTTGAAACGAGGCATGAGCGAGCACATTCTCTCGATCACAGGGCGTCTCGGCTACCTTGCCAAGCGTCTTTTCATGATTAGCGAGGAACGCGGCATCAAGAAGACCATCGCCGCCACCGGCCTGACGTCGCCCCATGCCATCAACGTGTCAAAGCTGGTTGAACATGCTGCGCCGCACATTTCGCACCAGCTCACCGGCGAGGCGGTACTCACCGTCGGCGGTGCCATCGCCGACATCGCCACGCACGTCTGCGGCGTCATCGCCATCGGTCCCTTCGGCTGCATGCCCAACCGCCTGGCGGAATCGATCCTCAACGAAGTCATGAACAGCGATGACAAGCTGGCCGCCGACCCGGATAACCCG
>CAZOXS010000356.1:0-7646 GCA_964583785.1 uncultured Victivallales bacterium | reverse complement strand
ATGCTCGGCGGTCGGGCGAGGCGCCACGACCTACATGCTGATGCCGGAAACTGGAGCACAAAACGGTATGAGATTACAACGAAGGGAGATAAGAGTAATGAAAAAAGGTGCGTTTCTAACACATGTGGCTATCGTCGGTTTGTTTCTGACAGGCATTGGAGCTGCACGAGCCGCCATGCAACCGGAAGACCCCTATGGTGACGCCGTCGTCATCGCGCAAACGGAGGCACCGGGCGAGGGGAGTGCTACCAACCGGTTGACGCTGGCCGAGGTTGCTGAACTCAAATACCCGGTCCTGCTGATCTCGGAAGTCGTGGCAGACGGAAGCAACGTGGTCAGTCAATCCGCCGTGGTGGGTGATCACATCATCGTGAAACTCCAGGAAGACAAGGTCCAGGCCGATCTTGAAACGCTCAACGCACAAATTGGCGGAACCATTCGGCGCACACTCTACACGCCCCGCACCTATCTGGTGGCCTTTACAAATGCCACCCTGTACACGGTTGAAAATGCAGTCGCCGGCTACAGTGCCGACACCAATGTGGTTCTCTATGCAGAACCGGATGGCATTATGCATCTGAACAGCTTTACACCGAATGACCCAAATTTTCCAAACCTTTGGGGGCTGCACAATACGGGGCAAAGCGGGGGGACCAGAGATATGGACATTGATGCCCCGGAAGCTTGGGATACAGCAACGGGCACCGGTGTGGTGGTGGCCGTGCTGGATACCGGTATCGACTACACGCATCCTGACCTTGCGGCGAACATGTGGTCCAACGCCAATGAGATTGCCGGCAACAGCTTTGACGATGATGACAACGGATTCATTGATGATGTTTACGGGTACGATTTCTACAACAACGATGGTAATCCGATGGATGACAACAGCCACGGAACGCATTGTGCCGGCACTATCGCTGCTGTTGGCAACAACAGCACCGGTGTGGTAGGTGTGGCGTGGAATGCCCACCTCATGGCGGTGAAGTGCATGAGTGCAGCAGGATATGGATATACGTCGGATCGCGTTCAAGGTATTGCATACATAAGAAGTATGGTCGAAACAGGCACGAACGTGCGTGTTGTAAGTGTTAGTTTGGGATCAGCATATAGCAATTCTTCGGAACGCGATGATGTTCGGTTCCTTGGTTCAACGGGGGCTCTTGTGGTGGCTGCGTCGGGCAATTCCGGTTATGACCTCAATGATTGGGGTAGCAGCGAGTTCAAATATCCTGCCGCTTATGATGAGAGAAACGTTATCTCCGTGGCGGCGATTGATCGCAACGGCAATATGCCGGATTGGTCTAACCATGGCATTACTCTGGTGGACCTTTCGGCTCCCGGCGATGATATATTGAGCACCATTCCGGGCGGCAACTACGGGACCAAGTCGGGCACTTCGATGGCGACGCCGCATGTGGCAGGTGTGGCTGCTCTTCTGTTCAGTCACAACCCAACGCTTTCGATCGGGCGCGCACGGCGGATCCTGCTTGATAGCACAACGCCACTGGCGGCACCAATCGGGGGCCGTACGGTGACGGATGGTTGCGTTAATGCTGCTCGCGCTCTGGAGATGCTTGATGCCGTTGCGGCACCAACCTTTGATCCTGCACCAGGGTTCTTTGATACGAATGCGATACAAGTAACAATGACAAGCGAGACCCCGGCGGCGTCAATCTATTTCACAACGAACGGACTTGATCCCGACGTAACCTCCAGTCTCTATACCGGTGCGGTTTCGGTGACCATGGGCACGACATTAAAGGCACGGGCCTATGCTGCTGGAATGCCTGAGAGCCCTGTGGAGTCGGGCAACTATTCGTGGACAAGGCGTCGGTCCCAGCGTTGGGGATTGAGTCTTAATCCGGGTTGGACCGCCGAAGGTCTGTGGGAATACGGAGTGCCATCGGGTGGTCCGAACTCGGGAACCACGGGCACCAATGTGTATGGCTACAATCTTGACGGAGACTATGAACAGGGCATTACCCGGTCCTTGACGACTCCGGCCATTGACTGTTCAGGCTTCATACGTACAGAACTGCGATTCCAACGCTGGTTTAATCAGAAATTCGGTCGCTCCAGCATACAGATATCGACCAACGGAACCGAGTGGGTCGATATCTGGACGGTATCACATACGGTTGAAAATCTAAGTGACAGATATTGCGCAGACGACACAAGCTGGAAACTCAGGACCTACGACATTTCTGAAATCGCAGACGGTCAATCGACGGTTTACCTTCGCTGGGTAATGGGACCGACGCACGCCACCCTTTCAACAGCGACGGGCTGGAACATCGATGATATCGAGATCTGGAGTTCCAAGAATCCCGCCACAATCATTCACTCCGAGCCATCCTGGGCCTTCTGAGTGTCGTTTCGCTGGCAAAGCATTCCCGATGGGGTTCGGGAGCGGTGCGGCTTGCTGAAAAGGTAGGTGCGCATCGTTGACGTTCCATACGCACATGCAATAGACATCTTATGAAAACATCCCGCCGCCTCGTGTTCGGGCGTTATGACTATGCCGCCTTCCTGGGCTTTTTCGTCTATGCCGCCGGCACCGTTGTGTTGCCGGTGACCCTGGTCGCGCTGGCGGACGATCTCGGGTTCTCCCTGGCACAGGGCGGCATGACCGCCGGCGGTGCCCTGCACCTGTTCCGGACCGTAGCCATTGTCGCTTCCATGCTGCTGTGCGGATTTATCGCAGGCCGCATGGGGAAACGCCTGGCAATCGGGCTCGCGCTCCTGCTGCTGACCGCCGGGCTTGCGCTCTGCGCCACGGCACCCACCTACGGGGTACTGCTGGCCGCCCTGCTGCTGGCGGGGTGCGGGGAAGGCACCATCGAGGGGCTGGCCACGCCGTTCGTGCACGACCTCCATCCGCAGGATTCCGGACGCTACATCAATTTCACGCACTCCTTCTGGTCGGTGGGTGTCATGGTGACCGTGCTGGCGGTCGGCAGGCTGCTGGCGGGCCGGGGCTCGTGGCGGGTGGCGATCAGCGCGGTGGCTGTGCTGGCGTTCGCCGCCGCCCTGCTCATGCTGCTGCCGTCCAGGTCGGAAAATGGTGTAGGACGGGCACCCTTACCCGTCCATCCGAGCAAAGATCCTTTGGCAGCCAGACGGCGTATGCTCGGAGGTCGGGCAAGGTGCCGCGACCTACTTTCTGGCACCCCGGAGCATCCCGCACCGCTGCACTGGAAAACAGTCGCCAGGCAGGCCCGGGCGATCATGCGGATGCCGCGGTTCTGGCTGTTCTTCGCGGCCATGTTCCTCGCCGGCGGCGGCGAATTCTGCCTGACGTACTGGAGCGCCAGCTACCTGCAGCTCAACTTCGGCACCACCGCCTTTGGTGGCGGGGCCGGTCTCGCCTGCTTTGCCGGCGGGATGGTACTGGGCCGTACCGGCTGGGGATTCCTGATCCGCCAGCAGCACCTCAGCATGCTGGTGCTCGTCTCGGCACTGGCGGGAACCGTGGTGACGCTGCTGCTGCCGCTGCAATCGCAGGTCGGCCCCCTGATGCTCGTGCTGTTCCTGGCGGGCGTCTGCACGGCCCCCTTCTGGCCGAGCATCCAGAGCTATTGCGCCGACCGCCTGCCGACGGCGGACAAAACCATGCTGATGATCATGCTCTCGTGCGCAGGCATCCCGGGCTGCGGCTTCTTCACCTGGCTGATGGGGCTTGTCGCCAACCACCACGGCCTGCGTCCGGCCTTCTTCCTCGTGCCCGCCTGCTACCTGGCGATTGCCATATTAATAGCCGTTGACCAACAGCAACGGCAACGCTCAAGAGACGGGTGACCCTCTGAATGGAGTTTGAACGTTTTTGCGTCACCATTCCATCTTGATCTGAATCCCGATGGATCCGAACCGGTCTTCCGCGTCGGGAAGCTGGTGAATCAGCCAGACCCACCGCCTGAAGAACCCGAGTTCGACCCGTTTAAGCGTGTAGGTTCCGGATGCGGGATCCCACTCAACCGTGGTCTGCAGGACCGGCCAGGATGAACGCGTTGAGCGGTAGGGGTCAGCTTTCCAGAATCGCCGTATCGCGGCCAGATGGTCGGTACCGATCGTCAGACTCCGGACACCATCGGCAGATTCCGATGTCCTCAGGCTGTACTCGCCTTCGGTCTCCACCAGCATGCGCGGGATGACCACCTGCGCGAGGCCGAACCAGGCTGGGGATTCACGGGGCGCAAGCCCCTCCGTCGCGATGTCGCCAGAGGCATCGGCAGGGGGCGGGGAAAACACCACCCCGACGATGATGACCAAGGCCGCCAACCCGGATCGTCGCGCTCTGGCCGGAAATCCCCGCCTCATGGCAGACGCTCCAGTTTGGCGGGCTTGATGTGGAAATCGCGGTCGCGGGTAGCGAGCGCGAGGGTTTTGGCGTGCTTGACGATGCGGTTCAGGTGCGCGAGATAGGTGTTGCGATACAGGACGGCGGACGGCGTGCTGCGGCCGCTGCTGAGATCGCTGGCGATCTGCACACGCTGCCGCCCGGCCGACTCCATATAGCGGTCCCGGGCGGCAATCACCGCCTCGGCCGCCGCCTGGCAGTTGCCAGCCCCGGGATTAAGCGCCTGCTGCAGGCGCGTGAGCACCATGCAGGCCTGCTGGTTGAGATCGAGAAACGCCTCCAGCGACTCCGGCATGAAACGGGCGGAAGGCTCACGCCGGTGCGCCTGACTGACCTCGGCCATCCGGGCCACGTGGTCACTGATACGCTCAAGGTGGTCAATGGCCGCGTACAGCAAGGTCAGCAGAATACCCTGGCGACGGGAAAGCGGGTGCTTGAAGAGGGCTTTCAGGTAGTCGTGCATCGCCAGCTTCAGCGTGTCCAGCATGATCTCGTCCGCCTGCACCGCCGCCCGACGCCGGGCGTCAGGTCCGAGATACAGCCGGGCCTGGCGCCGCAGGCTGTCACGGCAGATACCGCACAGGCGGCTTAACTCGAGTAAGCCGGCCTGCAAGGCCGCTTCCGGCCGGTCGAGCAGGTCCGTATCCAGCAGCGAGGGCGAACCGGCATCACGGCCACGCCCCAGATGCGTCACCACGCGTCCAAGCCATGGCGTGAAGGGCAGCGCGACCACAGCGGTGATCACCATCTTGAGCGCATTGGCTATCGCACATTGCTGGATCAGCGCCTGACGGGCTGCATCCGAAGCCATGCCTGCGCTCGCCGGACGCAACAAGGGAATGTAACGGTAGACCAGAGGGGCGGCCGCCACCCCTGCCGCCGCACTGAAAAGGTTGAACACCAGGTGCGACCAGGCGCTGCGCCGGGCGGCAGGCGAGGTGCCGATGGAACCGAGCAAGGCGGTGGCACAGGTTCCGACATTGGCACCGATGATGATCGGCCAGGCTTGCTCAAGCGTGGTCATGGCCCCGGCGGCGATCATGGCGAAGACCATGCCGATGACCGCCCCGCTGCTCTGGATCACCGCGGTAACCGCCGTGGCAATGGCGACACCGGCCAGCATGCCGGCAAGGGTCGAACCATCGGCGTAATGCAGCAGGGGAGCCAACTCGGCACGGTAGGGCCGGATGGCATCACTCATCATGGTGAGCCCCAGAAAGATCAGACCGAAGCCAAAAAGAGCCAATCCGATGGCCCCGGCACGGGATTGCGGACGCAAGACCTTGATGACCAGACCGGCGGCAATCGCGGCCCAGCAGGCATCGCCCAGGCGGAACGAGATCAGCAGCATCGAAAGCGAGGTACCGATATTAATGCCCAGCACGACGGGAATCGCCTGCGCCAGCGTCAGCAGCCCGGCACTGATAAAGCCGACGAGCATGACCGTGCCCGCACTGCTTTGGATCAGAACCCCGAGCCCGGTCCCCATCAGAAGCCCGTGCCAGGGCCGGCTCGTCGCCCGTTCCAGCGAGCGCCGCAGGCCCCGCCCGGCGGCCACTTGCAATCCCCGGCTCATCGTGTTCATGCCGGCAATGAACAGCGCCAACCCGGCAAATACGGCAGCAATGGCGATCATCGCTCCGCCTCCTCTGCCTGGAGGCGCTCCAGATACGGCCGGGGCGATACCGCTCGCGGGGCGGGCGTGTGCATAATCGCGGCACGCTGATAAATAGCATCCGGATTGATCCAGAATTCCGGTTGCATCTCGACCAGGGCGATAGCACGCACATGACGGATCAGGCGTTCAAGATGCGCATAGCCATCGCGACAGCGCAGCGCCACTTCCGGCGGCAGCGCCTTCGCCTCCATCGCCTGCTGCAACGCCTCCATCGCCTTATCAAGCGCCTGGATTGCCTGCTCTCGACTGTCGAGCACACGACGGGCAGCGGCCTCGGCAATCTCATGCCGCCCCGTGATCGAGGCCGCCACGGTCGCCAATAACGCGTTGGCGGCAACCGCAGCCTCGCGGGAAGCGGCAAGCAGACCGGCAGGAAGCGGGGGGCGATGCGGTTCGGCAAGCGTATGCATCGCCAGGCGGTGCAGATGGTCACCGATACGCTCAAGATCACTGACGCAGCGATCCAGATGCAGCAGGATCTGCGCCTGGCGCTCGTCCAGCCGCCGGCGGGCAAGGTGTTTAAGGAAGCGCTGGGCGGCGGGCTTGAACTCATTCAGGGCCTGTTCGACCGCCTCGATCGCGGCCCGGTTCGCGGGTGGCTTATCGACGCATACCGGCAGCCAGCCGTCCGTGGCCTGTGCCAACCCCTCGGCCAGGCGCCGGATCTCCTGAAGCACCGCCTGGAGCGCCCGCTCGGGAAAACGCAGTTCGCGCGCATCCAGCAGACTGGCGGATGGCTGGAACGGTCGCTTCAGACGGGCTCCGGCGTGGATCAGGGACGCGGACCAGCCCAACATCGCGGAAACGGCAGCAGCAAGCAGCATACCGAAAGAGGCGGCCGGACTGGTGGCGGCAAACAGCAACCAGAGTGCGGCGGGAATACGGAAGCAAAAGGCCAGTGGCAACAGCGCCATTCCAATCGCGGCGTGCAACGCGAATGTGGCAGGCAACACGGCCTGGCATGCCGCAAAGCCGACCCAGCAACAGCCCAGCCCGGTCAGGGCCCGCCCGAGGCGGCGTATGCCCTCCGGTCGCGGCATCATGCCCAGCAGGAGACCGCCGATCAGCACGGAATAGCGCAGGCGATCCGGCAATAGCCAGACGGCGGTCGCCGGCAGCATCATGCCGACTGCCATCCCGATCGCCATCCCGATCGCCTGCGGCAGGGAGAGCAATCCGGCGAGGCGGCGCCGGCAGACGTAGGCCGCGCCGCGGCGCCCCTGCATCGCGCAGCCCGCCAGCAGGCCGGCGGCAAGCTGGCTGCCGGGACAATGACGGAAGCGCTCGCTGAAGGCCGAGATAAACCGCTCGATCAAGGCCCCGCTGTGCACGGCAGTCTCGTTCAGGCCGAACACCACTAGGGCCGCACCACCGGCCAACTGCATCGCATCCATCCATGTCATGCGTACGGTTTAACACAAACCACCCCCCGGCGGCAATGCAATCCAGCTTCAATTCTGGTGTTCGTCGGCCCACCCTTAGTCGACCCGCTTCCTACGATCGTACCTGTAACTTCGATTCATTTACACCCTATGCGCATCAGAGATTAGGGCGAACGATTAAGGCAAAAGATAAAGGAAACGGCCATCTACCCCCTAATCCTTCGCC
>CAZOXS010000355.1:0-5907 GCA_964583785.1 uncultured Victivallales bacterium | reverse complement strand
TCGGGCGCAGGGCCTTGATGCCCTTTTCCTGTAGCGAGCGGACCGACTCACTGTAGCTCTCGGCGCTGCCGATGCCGGTGCCGAAGATGGTGGCGAGCTCCTGCGGGACGGGCGTTTCGCCCTCGGTCAGCAGGCCAGCCTGTTTCAGTGCCTGGTCGCTGGCGAGAATGGCCCCGTCGACGGTAATGTCGGTGTAGCGAACGCGGATCTGCTGGAGCGCGGCTTTCAGTGTTTCGCGGTCGATTGTCGCCCCAACCGTGGTTTTCATCTCGGCGGTATCGACGTGCGTGATGGTGCGTATTCCGGTCTGGCCCGCGATCAGGTGGTCCCAGAGATCGTTTTCGTTGAATCCGAGGGCGGATACGGATCCCATTCCGGTGATGACGACGCGGCGCTTGTTGCTCATGAGGCTCCTTCAGGGGTTGCCCTGCCAGAGGCCGCCATCGACGTGCAGCACCTGGCCGGTAATGTAACTGGATGCGTTTGAAAGCAGGAAGGCGGTGGCATGACCGACATCGGCCGGGGTACCGAGGCGGGTGAGGGGGATGCCCAGATCGCGGCGCATGGCGTCGGTGAGTGCGGCGGTCATGTCGGTCTCGATCATGCCGGGCGAGATGGCGTTGACGCGGATATTGAAGCGGGCGGCCTCGAAAGCGAGCGAGTGTGTCAGGCTGACCAGGGCGGCCTTGGCGGCGGCGTAGTCCGCCCCCATCCATTTGCCGGGGCCGTGGGCGGCGAGCGAGGCGATGTTCACGATCCCGCCGCCGGTGCGGCGGAGCGGGGTATAGGCGGCCTGGCAGAGCTGCATGGCCGCCTCGACGTTGAGCGCGAAGGTGCGACGCCAGTCGTCCGGCTTGATACCGCGAAAAGCGACCGCCCGGCCACCGCCGGCATTGTTGACCAGCCCATCGAGGCGTCCGGCCTGCTCCAGGAATCGGCCCGGAAGAGCTGCGGCAGTTGCCGAATCGCACAGATCGCCGTCGAGGGCGATCGTGCGGCCCGGCGTCGCGCCCAGCCGATCGCAGGCGTTGCGTACGGCTTCAGGCGCGCGGCCGTGGATACCCACGGTACAGCCGGCCTCAAGCAGGATGCGCGCGATGCCGAAGCCGATTCCGCGCGTGGAACCGGTTACCAGGAAGGCCTTGTCTTTCAGGTCGGGGTAGCGCATGGGTTCAGGTTCCCAGGATTCGGCTGCCTTCGTCGAGGAAGATGCCTTGGAGGTTCATGCGCAGTGATTCGGGGTTGGTGGCGGCCGCCATGCCTTCGAGCTCGTTGACCGTGCCGTTGCGGATGTGTTCGTAGACGGACTGGTTGAAGGTCTGCATGCCGTCCTCCTTGCCGGTGGCGATGGCGGCGGCGAGCACGTCGAGCTGGCCGCGTTCGAGCAGCTTCTTCACCGTGGAGGTGTTGATCATGATCTCCACAGCCGGAATCACGCCGCCGTCCACGTCGGCGACCAGCCGCTGGCAGACCACGGCATGCAGGTTGGCGGCAATCGCCATGCGCACGTTCTCGCGCTCGTGGCTCGGGAAGACGTCGATCATGCGCGGGATTGCAAGATCGGCGGTGCCGGCATGCAGCGTCGAGAGCACCAAATGCCCGGTCTCGGCAGCGAGGAAGGCGGTGCGGATGCTGGTGGCATCGCGCATCTCGCCGATCAGGATCACATCCGGATCCTGACGCATCATGTGCTTGAGCGCGCTCTCGAAACCGGGCGTGTCCAGACCGACCTCGCGCTGGGTGACGAGCGACTGGTCATCGTCGAACACGTACTCCACCGGATCCTCGACCGTGATGATGCGGCGGCACTGGGTACGGTTGATCTCGCCGATGATGGCGGCCAGCGTGGTTGACTTACCGCTGCCGGTCGTGCCTGCCAGCAGGATAATGCCGCGCTCGACCAGGGCCAGCTTGTTCATTTGCGGTGGCAGACGGAGCTGTGCGAAAGTCGGGATCTTGTCCTTTACATGGCGCATTACCACCGTCGGCATGCCCTGAGAGTAGAAGATGTTGGCACGGAAGCGCCCGATGCCCTCCTCGGTGTGCGAGAAATCCGTCTCGTGTTCGCGGTTGAACTGCTCGAGCAGGTGCGGGGGCACGATATCGTCGACGACTTCGCGCATGAAGGGCTCATCCAGCGTCTCGAAATGACTCTGGGCCAGATGACTGTTGATACGGAAGAAGGGCACCTGTCCGGTTTTCAGATGAACGTCGGATGCACGCGACTCAACCGCATTCTCAAGAATATCGTGCAGGATAGACATGTTATTTCTCCTTATTTAACATTAGCGTAAATGCCTGAGCAGTTGAATTCCGACAAGCCCAAAAATACTATTCGCCAGCCAGGCCCCGGCCCAGGGGGGAATGGTGCCTGTGGAACCGAGGATTAGTCCGAATTGTGCAACGGTGTAGAAGCCAGCCATCAGGGCGATGGCGGTGAAGATGGCCGAAAGGGCTCCCTGCCTGCCCGTGCGTGCGCCGGCGGGGATGGCGAAAAACACAACGATCAGGCAGGCCCACGGCATGGCTAGCCGGCTGTGCATGTCAAAGTGTTTTTTTTGCCTCGTCTGGTCAGACATGCCCGGATGGGTTCTGATGTAGTGCCACATCTCGCGCAGGTTCAGATATTCCCATTTGCGCACGGCACTGACGAAGGCCTCCGGGATCTCGTCGAATTCGCGCATTTCCAAGACGCTGTCGCTACTCGTCCCCATCGGCACCGGAGGGCCGATCGGGTTGTCGCGGTCGCCGAATCGCTGGATCTGCGGGTTGGTCAACCACCATTGGCCGTCGAGATGCTCGGCCCGCAGGGCGGTAATCACATAAAGCCGCCGCCCATCGTCGGTTTCCTGCTTGATCTCGACGTTCATCAGCAGTCCGGGGTCTTTCGGATCGAGTTCCTCGATAATCCATTGGCGCCGCGCCTCGGGATTGAGGTAGACGCAGCGCTGGATCGTGTTGGTGCCGCTGACCACGAACCGGCTGGACTTGATTTCCCCGGCCCACTCGAAGGCGTGCGGCACCCAGATCTCGCCAAGAATCGTCATGCCGATGCTCAGGACGATGCCGACAAAAACGAACGGCATCATCAGTCGGTAGATGCTGAGCCCGCTGGCGCGCATGGCGACCAGCTCGTTGTTGCGCGTCAGGGTATAGAGGGTAAAGAGCGTGGCCAGCATTAGCGAGGCGGGTACCAGGAACTGCAGCATCGGGCCGAGCAGCGCGAGATAGAACCGTACGACCAGCAACCAGCCCGGCTTCGCCTCCATGATCCGGTTCACATCGCCGAACATCTCGCCGATGACCAGCACCATGCCGAATCCGGTCAGGCAATAGAACAGTGGCGCGAGCAGTTCGCGGAACAGATGTTTATCGATCAGTTTCATGCGTTGGGACATACTAGGGCAAACGACGGCAAAATGGAAACGGAAATTGTCAGATTGCGCGGGCGTACATTTTTTTTGCGCCAGGCCGGTTAATCGTGTAGACATCAGGGCGGTACGGGATTCACCGGCGCGCGCAATTGCCGAGGCTCTGGATCTCATGGCGCCATCACGAGGGGTTCAAGACTGGAGGTCACAGTTGAAGATTAAAGATACGAAAAAGGGCGATGCTCTTTATGACGACTCACGGCGGGCTGACTGGCTAAGGGAATCGGGCAGGGTCTGCAGTTGCCAGGAACCGACGGCAGCACTGGTGACCGGCATCCGGTTCACCTTTGATAACCGGATGGAGGCGCTCGAAAAGGCCATGGAGGAGTGGGACCGGTTTCTGAAGGCGCAGGAGGCGTCCCCCAAACTGGCCTATGCCGTGCGCCTGGCACTCGAGGAACTGATCACCAATATCATCAAGTACGGCTATGACGACCTGCAACGACATAGTATCGAGGTGTTGCTGGAACTGGCGCCCCCCGCGGTGATGACCGTGACGGATGATGGTCACCCATTCAACCCGCTTGCCGATGCACCGGTGCCGACGCTTGAGGGCGACGTCGAGGAACGTCCGATCGGCGGGCTGGGACTGCACATGCTCCGCGAGATGGGCATGCAGCTCGATTACCGCCGCGAGCAAGACCGCAACATCCTGCGCGTCGTCTTTCCGGCGGACTGACTGTCGCTTCTATTTGTCCGGCTCGCGAGGAGTATCAGCATCTTTCATCGTGATCGTCACCGTAGTCCAACCCCATAACCGGAAGCCTGCATCCCTCACACCGCGAAGTACTTGGCCTGCGGGTGGTGGGCGACGATGGCCGAGGTGCTCTGCTCCGGCATCATCTCCATGTTCTCCGTCAGGGTGACGCCGATCTCCTCGGGTTTTAGCATCTCGAAGACCGGGATGTGTGCCGCGAGGTCGGGACAGGAGGGGTAGCCGAACCCGTAGCGCGAGCCCTGGTAGTCCTGCACGGCGTAGCCGGTCAATGAGGCGGGCTTCTGGGCGTCGATCCCTAGTTCCTGGCGCATGACCTCGTGCCAGTATTCCGCCAGCGCATCGGTGACCTCCACGCCGAAGCCGTGCAGCATCAGGTAGTCGTGATAAATGTTGTCGGCAAAGAGCGCGTGGGTGGCCTCGTCCATCTCAGGTCCGATCGTGACCACGAAGAAACCGGCGATGTCGCCACCTTCCGCCTTGGTCTTGAAGTAGTCGGCGATGCAGATCGTCGGTGGCTCCGGGCGGCGGGGGAAGGGGAACGGGTGCGGCTTGCCGTCGTGCTCGACGATGAGCGTGTCGCCCTCGCTGTGGCAGCGGTAGTAGCCGTAGGCCACTTTCGGCTTCAGCAGGCCTTCCTCGATGCCGCGACGCTTGAACTCGGCGAACAGGGGCGCAACCTTATCCGTGATCAGAGCCTCGTATTCCTCAGACGCCATCTTGCCGCGTCGGTAGCCCCAGCGGCCCCGGAAAAGGGCCTGCTCGTTGATGAAGGGATAGATTTTGGCCGGATCGATGTCGACCACATAGCGCGTGCCCAGGAACGGCGGCGCCGGCACCGGGACGCCGCGGTCGACGCCGGTATCCTCGACCGGTGCCTTGGCCTGTTTTACCCCCGCCGGGCGCGCCTCGTAGGTCGTGGCGGCGAGCTTGCCCTCCTCGAAATCCCGCACGGCCTTGAGGCCGGCGAACGCATCCGCGCAGTAGACCACCGGTTGATCATAGGCCGGCACGCAGGATTCGGCGACGAACTTGCGCGTCAGCGCCGCCCCGCCCAGCAGGATCGGCACGCCGAGTCCTTCCTCGCGATATTGCGGCATGCTCTCCTGCATCACGATCGCCGACTTCACCAGCAGGCCGCTCAATCCGACCATGTTCACGTTAAGCTCGCGGGCCTTGGCCAGGATGGTCTCGGCAGGTACCTTGATCCCGAGGTTGAAGACCTTGTAGCCGTTATTGGTCAGAATGATGTCGACCAGGTTCTTGCCGATATCGTGTACATCGCCCTGAACCGTCGCCAGCAGGATCTTGATGCCCTTGCTGTCGTCGATCTTCTCCATGAACGGTTCCAGGTAGGCCACGGCGCGCTTCATGACCTCGGCGGACTGCAGGACGAATGGCAGAAGCATCTCGCCATTGCCGAAGAGCACGCCGACATGGCGCATGGCGGGTACCAGGATCGTGTTGATGATGGCGGTCGGCGGGTAGCGCCTCCGCAGGATCGAGAGCAGATCCTCGAGCCCCTCCTTGTCGCCGCGCACGATCTTGTTGGTCAGCGACTCCTCCGCCGGACTGCGCGCGTCGTGCTCATCGTCGGCCTTGCCGCTATCGGCGGGCTGATCGCTGAAGTGGCCGATAAAGGTCATCAGCGGCGACTCGGCACCGTCTTTTTGCCGGTCATGGAGCAGATCCATGCAGATCTCGCGGTCGGCCTCGCTGATGGTTGCCAGCGGGACGATCTTGGCGGCGTCGACAATCGCG
>CAZOXS010000354.1:0-11591 GCA_964583785.1 uncultured Victivallales bacterium | reverse complement strand
GAGTGTGCCCGAAAATCGCGATTCCCGCCCCTCACAGGGCACAATAACGGTCACGCGCACAGAATCCGCCATTCTTACTTACAGAACCCCTCGTGGTGCCCGGCTTCAAGCGGGCACCACGAGGGGTTCTGCAAGTCCCTCCATAACCTCACCTTGTGCGGTCTAGGCGGCAGTATCACGTTGATCAGGCAGGCGAGCCCGTCTGCCTGACGTTCATCGCAGGGGCACTGCCATCCTTGTCCTGGCCCATGTAGAGGGTGACATGCGGGAACGGGATCTCGATCCCCAGCTCATCAAAGCGTTTCTTCATGCGGCGGTTGAACTCGCGACCCACCGCCCACTGGCGGATCGGCCTGGTCTTGGTGCGTACGCGCACGATCACCGCCGAATCGTCGAACCGGTCCAGCCCCAGGATCTCCAGCGGCTCGAGAATATCCTTGCCGTACGCGTCATCCTGCCGCATTTCCGCGTCAATCTGCTTGAGGACCTCGATCACCTCGTCGACATTCTCGCGGTAGGCGACGCCGACATCGAACACATAGCGCGAATACTCCTTGGTCATGTTCGTCACGACGGTAATCTCACCGTTACGCACATAGTGGACATTGCCCGAAAGGTCGCGCAGCTTGGTCAGACGCAGGTTGACGCTCTCGACCAGGCCGCCCTGACCGGCGATACTGACCACATCGCCAACCCGGATCTGATCGTCCATCAGGATAAAGAAGCCGTTGATAAGATCGCGCACCAACTGCTGCGCCCCGAAACCGACCGCCAGGCCAAGCACCCCGGCGCTCGCCAGGATCGGCCCGATATCCAACCCCAGGTTGCCAAGGATCATCATCAGGGCGATGGTGATCAACGCGATATTGATGACACTGCGGAGCACGGCTTTGAGCGTTTCCGCCCGCTTGATCATCTCGTCGTCCTGGTTCCTGCCCAGCCGCACGAACGCATGATCGAGCACCAGTGCAACCAGTTTCACGAGCACGGCGGTAACCGCCAGCACCATCAGGATCTTCAGACCGCTGCCGATCAGCCACGCACCGGCAGGGGTTTCGAGAAATACCGCCCAGTCCACCCCGACGCTGTCCAGCAGAAAGGCCAGTGCCGACAGCACGACCACGACCCGGACAATATGATAGAGGAGCGGCTTGAGCTTATCCGTCTTGATTTTCCCTTGCTGGCAACGTTCAATCCGACTCATGACGTTTTCCACGAGAAACCGTGACAGCTTGATGGCCACCGCCGCCACCACCACAATCAGCAGGATGCGCAGCCCGTCGTTGAGCACCCATTGCCCGGCATGACTGAAAATCGTATTGAAATCCATCTGGTTCCCCTAGCGTTTGGCGAGGCGTTCGCGCAGTCCGGCGGCTTTTGTGTTGGCCGACGCCTGACTGAGGAATTCCTCCTCTTCGGCGAAACCGACGGCCGCCCGCTCGCAGAGATCGACGGCTTGACGCACCAGGCCCAGTGCCCGCGAGGCGGTCGCCTGCGAGGCGGACGCAAAGTATTTTCCGGCGGCGGTTTCGCGGCCTGCCGTCGAGGCGGCCTGCCGCCACACCCGGGACGCATGGTCAAGATTACCCGAGGCGGCCAGCATCAGGTCTGCCGCCCGCAGCTGCATGTTACCGGCCTGTATCCGGTTACGACGGGCACTGACAATATCCTCCTGCACCGTATCGCGCAGATAGCGTGCCTGAACCAGCGCCTCATTTGCAGCCGATTCCTGCGCCTCGGCCGCATACTCGTAGTTAAAAGCCGCCTCCTGCCAGTCGCTGACCGGATCAGTCACCGTCGGCTCCTGCGCCAACGCACACGATACGGCGGCCAGCGAAAGCAGGAATACGAACCCTGCAAATCTTGAATATTGTGCTTTTGTCTTCATTATCAACCGTACCTCATTCCAAACTCGTCCATAAAGGACTGCTTGAACAAGCGGAATGCTCATCTGGGTACAAGTCTAACGAGCACAAACGTCGACAACAACCCCAAAACGCAACTTTCAGTCAAAAAAAGATCGCTTGACTGTTAACCGTTCGCGAGTACGATTCAGCTCAAAAGATGGAAATAGCCGCCTCTGACGCAAACAGGATCATCCAGAAGGAGGAAAGAACATGTTACGCACACTGACGACCTTGGCAATCGTATTGACCCTCTCGCTGCTGGCCACGACAAGCGCAACCGCCGAGGTCAAGCACCGTTTCGGCGTCGGGGCCCACTACTGGACCGCTCTCGACGATATCGACGTGGACGACGTCAAGGAAGACGGGGTCGCCTATCTAGTCAGCTACCAGCTCCGTCCGGCGTCACTGATCAAGTTCGGTCTCGATGTGGAAATGCTCCCCGAGGAGTTCGGCGGCGCGGCCGAAAACGTGTACGCGCCCCAGGCCTATGTCATTCTGGGCAGCACCCTCTACGCCGGGCTGGGCATCGGCACCTACTATACCGATGGGGAATTCGCGGAGGATCCGTTCTACAACCTGCGCGCGGGGATCGACCTCTGCCTCCTGCCCTTCATCTATCTCGACATCAACGCGAATTACCGCTTTGAGAACTGGGACGATATCGGGGCTCTGGACGACAAGATCAGTTCCGACACGATCACACTCGGCACAGCCGTGCGAATCGAGCTTTAACACAGGGCAACAGGCCATAGAGGGATACACGGTTTGACAACAGCAGCAGACAACCCGCCAGCGAAAAGACGCGTCATGCTGGTCGACGACCATCCGATCGTACGCCACGGTATGGCGATGCTAATCAACGAGGAGGACGACCTGGCGGTATGCTGCGAATCCAGCAGCGCCGCCGAGACCCTCGGGCAAATCGACCGCTACCAGCCCGAAGTCGCCATCGTGGATGTCTCCCTGCAGGGGGCCAGCGGAATTGACCTGACAAAAACCATCAAGGAGCAATACCCCGACCTGCCGGTGCTGATCCTTTCGATGCACGACGAAGGCCTCTACGCCGAACGCGCCCTGCGTGCGGGGGCCCGCGGGTTCGTCATGAAGCAGGAGGCCGCCGATACGGTACTGGAGGCGATACGCACCGTCCTCAAGGGGGACGTCTATCTTAGCAACCGCCTTTCATCCAAGATACTGCGTGCCCTGGTCGATGGCCCCAGCGCCGAACCGGACCGCTTCGGCGTGGACCGGCTCAGCGACCGAGAGCTGGAGGTCTTCGAGCTGATCGGGCGGGGCTACGCCACCCGCCGGATCGCCGATGCCCTGCATTTGAGCGTCAAGACGATCGAGACCCATCGGGCGCATATCAAGCAGAAGCTCAAGCTCGGCAACGCCACCGAACTGGTGCACCGGGCCTTCCATTGGGTCGAGGCCGGCAACGGTGCCCGCTAGGCAAATCTATTTTTCTTTATTTCCGGCGCAAAATAGTGTCAAATCCCCCCGCTTTGAACGAAACGTGAGCAGGGGGTTATTCATGCATCCATACAGAACGCATACATGCGGCGCGCTGCGCACGGCGGACGCCGACAGCGAGGCACGTCTATCCGGCTGGGTTTTCCGCAAGCGCGATCATGGCGGCGTCTTGTTCGTCGACCTGCGCGACCACTACGGCCTCACCCAGATTGTTGTCCACCCGGAACGCGCTTTCTTCGAGGAGGCCCAGCGCTGGCGTCCGGAAAGCGTCGTAACCGTGACCGGACGGGTCATGCAGCGCACGCCCGAGACCGTCAATGCCGACCTGCCCACCGGCGAGGTGGAACTGGTCGTGGATGCCGTGCAAATGCAATCGGCGGCGGAGACGTTGCCCCTCTACCTGGCCGGCGACGAGGAAGGCCCCGAGGAGACCCGCCTGCGTTACCGCTTCCTGGACTTGCGCCGCGAACGGCTGCACCGCAATATCGCCCTGCGCTCGAAAATCATAGCCAGCATGCGCCGGCGCATGACCGCGAAGGGGTTCAACGAGTTCCAGACCCCGATCCTCACCAGCAGCTCGCCCGAAGGCGCCCGCGACTACCTCGTGCCCAGCCGCGTGCATCCCGGCAAGTTCTATGCGCTGCCCCAAGCCCCGCAGCTGTTCAAGCAGCTGCTGATGGTCTCGGGATTCGACCGCTACTTCCAGATCGCCCCCTGCTTTCGCGACGAGGATGCCCGGGCCGACCGCTCCCCCGGTGAGTTCTACCAGCTCGATATCGAGATGTCGTTCGCCACGCAGGATGAGATCTTCAGCACCGTCGAGGACGTACTCCACGGCATCTTCACCGAATTCTCGGACAAGACGATCGACGGCATCCCGTTCCGCCGGATCCCCTACCGCGAGGCGATACTCAAATATGGTACCGACAAGCCGGACCTGCGGATCCCGATCGAGATCGGCGATGTGTCGGACATCTTTGCCGCCAGCGAGTTCAATGCCTTCCGCTCGGTGGTCGAGAAGGGCGGCGTGGTACGGGCCATCCCGGTCAAGGGGATTGCCGACCGGCCGCGCAGCTTCTTCGACAAGATGGTCGCCTTCGCGCAGGCGGCCGGCTCCAAGGGGCTGGCGTACCTGGTGTGGGAGGCGGACAACGTCAAGGGACCGATCGCCAAGTTCCTGAAGCCGGAGGACATGTCCGCCATCGCCCAGCGCAGCGGGGTCGGCGCCGGCGATGTCGTCTTCTTCGTCAGCGACAAGGCGGGACCGGCCAGCCGTATCGCCGGCGAGGTGCGCAGCAAGCTCGGCCAGGATCTCGACCTGATCGATCCCAACGTGTTCCGTTTCTGCTGGATCGTCGACTTCCCGATGTTCGAGTACGACGAGGAACTCGGGCAGGTCACCTTCTCGCACAATCCCTTCTCCATGCCGCAGGGCGGGATGGAAGCTCTACAGACGCAAGACCCGCTCGGCATCCTGGCCTATCAGTACGACATCGTCTGCAACGGCTGCGAGCTTTCCAGCGGTGCCATCCGTAACCACCTGCCGGAAGTGATGTACAAGGCCTTCGAGATCGCCGGCTATCCGCCGGAGACGGTCGACGAGAAGTTCGGCGGACTGATCCGCGCCTTCCGGCTCGGGGCCCCGCCACATGGCGGGATCGCGCCGGGCGTTGACCGCATTGTCATGCTGCTGGCGAGCGAATCGAACATTCGTGAGGTCATCGCCTTCCCGATGAACCAGAAGGCGCAGGATCTGATGATGGATGCTCCCTGCACAGTAACCGAAAAGCAACTGCGCGAACTGCATATCCAGTTGCGACTACCGAAGAAGCCGGAAGCGACCGAGGCCTGAGCCGCCGTGATCGGTGGACGACTACGGATGACGGTGAGGTAACAGCAATCGTCAATCGTAGTCGTCGCCGTAGTCGTAGTCCGAAACCTGTGAAAACATGACCAAGTTACAGACGGCGGGACGCATGCGGGAGAAAAAGGCAACATTGGCGGATGTGGCGAGCGCGGCAGGCGTCTCGCGCACCACGGCGGCCAAGGTGCTGCTGGGCACCGGCGGCGACCATGTGCGCATCAGCGAAAGCACCGTCCGACTGGTCAGCGAGGCGGCCGCCACCCTGCATTACCGGCCGAACCGCGCGGCACAGCGACTGGCCGGAGGCGCCACCAGCACGTTCGGCATCCTGATGGATACCGTCAACGCCCCCGTCATGAACGACCGCCTTTCCGCCATCGAGCAGGAGGCCTCGCGCCGTGGCTACCGCCTGCTGATCGGCCAGTTGCAGGGCCGCACCTCGGTGCTCGGCGACTATCTGGCCGATTTCGACAGCCGGGGGGTGGACGCGATTTTCTGCCTGTTCGACCTTACCCTCGAACGCAATGCCCGCCTGCTGCCGCTGACCGGCGAGCGCCACGATATCGTCTATCACGGCATGCCCCTGCGGGAGGACGGCTACTGCGTGCGGGTGGATACGGCCAAAGCCGTCGGCATGCTGGTGGATCATCTGCGCGCCACCGGTCGCCAGCGCATCGGCATCGAGCTGTCCAACCTCAATGACCGGCTGATCATGCTGCGCCGCGAGGCCTATGGCCAGGCATTGGCCGCCCATGGCCTGCCGATTGACGAATCGCTGGTCTGGAGCAACGCGACCGGTCCGCAACCCGCCTCCGCCGCGCAGGTCGACGAGGCGGTCATCGCCCTCGTCGAGCACGGCAAGGCCGATGCCATCATCGCCTCGAACGACCTCTGGGCCGTGCGGTTGATCCAGGCGCTCAAGCGTCGCCGCCTCGCCGTGCCACACACCGTGGCGGTCACCGGCTACGACAATCTGGAACTCTCCACCGTGATCGAGCCCGCGCTGACCACCATCGACCAGGACCACGCGGCCTATGCCCGCGCGGCGCTCGACCTGCTGATCGCCGCCGCTGGCCGCGGCGGCGGTGCCACCGTCACCATCACCCCCCGCCTGATCGAGCGCGAGAGCACGGCCGACCGACCGCGAAAATTTCTGTCCGTGACTGCTGAGTAAAAACAAGATTTGACCCGGTCCGGGGGCGCGGGCATAATACCGAGCGAAGGTACTGACTTACAAAAGGAGGGATCGCATGGCATTCACACTGGCAATCGGGGATTCGGCACCGGACTTTTCGCTTCCCGCCACAGACGGCAAGACCTACACCCTGGCTGATTTCGCGGACGCGGCCTGGCTGGTGGTCTTCTTTACCTGCAACCACTGCCCCTATGTGATCGGATCGGACGAGTCGACACGGGCGACCGCCAATACATTCGCGGCGCAGGGTGTCCGGTTTGTCGGCATCAACGCCAACAGCGAGAACACGTATTCCGAGGACAGTTTTGCGCACATGGTGGCACGCATGAAGCAAAACCGCTTTCCCTGGGTCTATCTGCGCGATGAAAGCCAGGACGCCGCCCGCGCCTACGGGGCGTTGCGCACCCCGCACTTCTTTGTCTTCGACCGCGACCGCCGCCTGGTCTACACCGGGCGGGGCGTCGACACCCCGCGGGATGCCTCCAAGGCAACTGTCCACGACCTTGACCGGGCACTGACAGATCTGGTGGCCGGCAAACCGGTCAGCGTGCCGGTCACCAACCCGATCGGCTGTAATGTGAAGTGGGACGGCAAGGATGCCCACTGGATGCCGGCCGACGCCTGTGATCTGGTATAATTCACGATGCATGAACTGGTATAATTTACGATGCATGAAGATGAAGAAATAGACCCGATGGGCTGGCAGCTCGGGAGCAGTGTCGTGCGCGGCGAGATCGATGCCCGTACACGCGACCGCGTGACGGGGCGAATCTGGCTGATGGATCGGCAGTTCCCGATCGAGCTGACGCTCAAGGGCAACGCGCTGCGCGACATCGCGGGCTGCCTCCTGCAGTTCGAGAACCCGGATCCCCAGCCGGAGGAGAACGAAGGGCTCTGTCCCGTACAGATGGGACGGACCGGCGATATCACCGCCTCGCGCAAGACGCGCATCTTCGATATTTCCCCGCAGCAAGTGCGCGAGCTGCGCCTGCGCGGGGAACCGGTCGATTGCCGGATCGGCAACCTGCTCACCATCGAGTGGTACAGCAATGCCAACGGACGGGTAACCGTTGAATCGACGGATTTCCAGATCCAGATTTCTGACTTTGCCTGGCGCATGACCGCCGAGGAGGAACAGGAACAATTGCAGCGCAACCAAGGCTCGTTCGACCGCTGGTCAAGCATTGTCGCCTATGAATCCGACGAGGATGGGGACCTGGATGACGAGGAGTATCCGCGCTATTGGGACATGGATGAATTCGAGTGGGAAAAACAGCTCCAGGAATCGGATGCCATGACCAAGCGCTACATGGAGCTGATCGAGACGTATCTGGACCACCCGGAGCGCGAGCAGATCATCGCGCACGAGATGGGCTGGGATGGACTCGACGGGGTTTTCGACGATGATGACGAAATGGTGTTCGACGGGGCCCCGTTTGATGACGATGACGACGATGACGATGACTACATACCGCTGGAACCGCTGGCACACACCCAAGGGCGCGACTGGATCCGCAGTCGCGACGGCAAGATCCGCCATCCGTTGTCCGATCGCGCCGCCGCCCTGGCGATGCGGATGTGGAGCGTCTGCAAGGAGCACGGACTGACCGATCGCGACAGCGATGGCGATGCAGACGTCCAGAGCATGCTTTTCAATGCCCAAACCATCGCCGCGAAACTGGCCGGGGCACTGGATTCGCTCGCCTATGACGATGACCCCGACTGTGGCTTTGTGGTCGCCTGCCTCAAACGCACGCTGGGGTATTTCGGCCAGGTGATCACCAACATCAGCATTGTCAGCCAGAAGAACCGGTTTCCACCGGCCGTCATACAGGGGTTCCGCGATGAGCTGTTCGCCATCCGTCAGGACGTACTGGCGTTGATGCAGCACTATCGCCAACTGCGCTGAGACTATCGCTTATTCTTTTTCTCGTTTTCGCGAAGCCATCAACGCGACGAACTCACATTTGAGACCGGCCCCACGCCCGAAAACACACTTTTGACACTATTTCAGTGTCATTTATATGGACGCTGTCTTAAAGTTGTCAAGAGAGCGTCAATAGGCCATACCATTCCCTGTTGGCACGCGGAATGCTCAATATACAGGTGTTCTGTACTGAGGTTGGTTTGGATTATAGGACGCTTGCCCTAGCTCAAAAACAAGTGGCATATCAGTCGTCCACAGCCTTACTGATCGACTGGCAGGCAAACCGCGACCCTAGGGTCAACGTCGAGAGACCGCAGCACACCTGCTGCGGTCTTTCGTTTTTGGTTTTTGCTTAGAACGCGTAGCGTAGACCGGTATCGAACGTGATGTCCGTCGCGTCGGCACGGTAGCCGGCCGCCGAACGCTTGTAGTTATACGCCTCATAATCATCGTCGTCGCCGGCCCAGTGCAGCGTCATGGCCACCGTGAGCGAAACCGCATCCGTCAACGGGTATTGAAGACCGACAATCCCGCCCACATACGGCACGGTCGGCGAGCCCGGTCCGGTCGGATCCAGCATCCCCACGCGCAGGCCGACATAGGGAACTACCTCGTAACCGATGCGGATCGCGTATTCGGCAAACCCGCCGATGCCGTACACCGACTCCATCTTGACCGGCAAGTCCCGATCGGACGTGAAAAACTGGCCGTACGCCCCGACCGTCAGCGCGTCACCGATACCGACACCGAACGCACCCAGCAGGCCGAACGGCAGATCCCCGGTATCGCCATAGCCGAACTGCGCCTCAACCCGGACTTCCATCTCAGGCAGATCCTGGAAAACCGGATGCCGCAGATATCGTCCCGAAGCCTCAGCCGTTGCCGCCGCCATCGCCACCGCCATCGCCACTGTCCATAACCGTTTCATTTCAAACCTCCCGTTTTACGCTCTTAAACGTACATCCTTAAACAACTGCCGTACCTGTCCCCTGCATCAATTCACGGAACCGCGCAAACAGATAGAACGGATCGTGCGGCCCGGGGCCGGCCTCGGGATGATACTGCACCGAGAAGGCCGGCACGGTCAGGCTGCGCAGTCCCTCGACCGTGTTGTCGTTCAGGTTCAGGTGCGTGATCTCGACATCCGAACCGAGCGACCCCGGATCGATCGCGAAGTTGTGGTTCTGCGAGGTCACCTCGACCGCGCGCGTGGCCAGGTTCATCACCGGGTGATTGATACCATGATGGCCGAACTTCAGGCGGTAGGTTTTGCCGCCGAGGGCGATGCCCAGCAGCTGGTGCCCGAGGCAGATTCCCATCAGCGGCACCTTGCCGAGCAGCGCACGGATCGCCTCAGCGGCATAACCGACGGACGCCGGGTCCGCCGGACCATTGGAGAGGAACACGCCGTCCGGCTTGAGCGCGAGCACGTCCTCCGCCGACGTCTGCGCGGGTACCACCGTCACGTCCATGCCGCACTGCCGCAGGTTGCGCAGGATGTTCCACTTGACCCCGAAGTCATACGCGACCACCTTCAGGTCCGCGGGCGGCAGCGTCGCGCTGAATCCCCAGGAGGCCGTCAGGGAGCCATCCGGATCCCAGGCGTAGGCTTTGTCGCAGGTGACCTTCGAGGCATAATCCTGTCCGTCGAGGCCTTCCCAGGCCTTGGCCCTGGCCACCGCCTCGGCCTCACTGCATTTGCCCTCAACCGCCAGACACCCCTTGAGCGTGCCGGTGTCGCGCAGCTTGCAGGTCAGCGCCCGGGTGTCGAGCCCTGCCAGCGCCGGGATCCCGCGCGCCTGAAGCGTCGCCTGAAGCGATTCATCCGCCCGCCAGTTGCTGGTCTCGTTGACGCTGTGCATCAGGAACCCGTTCAGGAAGAGGCCACGCGATTCCATATCCGCCGCATTGATGCCGGTATTGCCGATTTCCGGATAGGTCATCGTCACGAACTGGCCTGCATACGAGGGATCACTCAGGATCTCCTCGTAACCGCTCATGCCGGTGTTGAACACCACTTCGCCCACCGCATCGGCCGCCGCACCCACGGAATACCCGCGAAAGACGGTCCCGTCCTCCAACGCCAGAAACGCCGGCTTTTCCCGCTGTGCCTTCCAATCCTGCTTGCCCACGATCACCACCTCTTTTTCCACTCATTCGTCGTCGGATACACCTGGCCACGCATCATACACATCCACTCCACCCGAATCAAGCCCGCTGCCGTCAGCGCCGCGCCCGGAACCGGCGGATTAGGGCATTAGTCGAGCTGTCATGGGCCAGGCCGGGCTCTTCCGCCGCTTCGAGTTCGGGCAGGATCCGCCCCGCCAGCACCTTGCCCAGCTCCACGCCCCATTGGTCGAACGAGAAAATGTTCCAGATCACCCCCTGCACAAAAACCTTGTGCTCGTAGAGCGCCGTCAGCGCCCCCAGCGCCTCGGGGGTCAGCAGGTCGGCCATGATCGTGTTCGTCGGGCGGTTGCCCTCGAACACCTTGTGCGGCACTACTAGCCCCTCGACGCCCTCGTGCTCGACCTCGTCGCGGGTCTTGCCGAAGGCCAGGGCCTCGGTCTGGGCGAAGAAGTTGGCCATCAGCTTGGCATGATGGTCGCCAATGGGGTTGTGGCTGCGGCAGAAGCCGATGAAATCCGCCGGGATCAGCTTGGTGCCCTGGTGGATAAGCTGATAGAAGGCGTGCTGACCGTTGGTACCGGGCTCGCCCCAGATGACCGGGCCGGTCTGCCAGGAGACCGTATGCCCGTCGCGGCCGACGTATTTTCCACTGCTTTCCATGTCCATCTGCTGTAGGTGCGCGGCGAAGCGGTGCAGATACTGGTCATAGGGCAGGATCGCGTGCGTCTGCGCACCCATGAAATTGTTGTACCAGACACCCAGCAGCCCCAGCAGCACCGGCATGTTCTGATCCAGCGGGGCCTCGGCAAAATGGCGGTCCATGGCGTGGAAGCCATCCAGCATGCGTCCGAAATTCTCCGGTCCGATCGCGACCATCAGCGGCAGACCGACCGCCGAGCACATGGAGTAGCGGCCGCCGACCCAGTCCCAGAAACCGAACATGTTGGCGGTATCGATCCCAAACGCGGCGACCCCCTTGGCGTTGGTCGAGACCGCGACAAAATGCCGGGCCACCGCCGCCTCGTCGCCCAGCGCCGCGAGCAGCCAGGCGCGGGCCGTGCCGGCATTGGTCATGGTCTCCTGCGTGGTGAAGGT
>CAZOXS010000353.1:0-4891 GCA_964583785.1 uncultured Victivallales bacterium | reverse complement strand
GCGACGCAATACCGGACGGTGGCGGATGGCGTCGATCAAGTCGCGGGTCGTGGCGAAATCCCAGACGGCTTTGGCTATGAACGCCTTGCACAATGCCAGCCGGTCGCTGGGCGGGCAGCCGTTGCCGCGCCACTGATAGGGTAGCCATATGATCCTGCGGTGCACACAATTCACAGACCGACACGAACTGCCGGTGCAGCTCGTCCAGTTTGCCACGCTCATCCTCCAGCACGGGTAACAACCATGTCTGAATGCTGTTCCACAGTTCACCGATTGGTGCCCGTTGTAACGTTGACTGCATAAGAAAACCTCCATTTGCTGTATCTGCGCCTGTTCTTCAGCGCAATGACGTATAGCAGCATAACGTATCATTATACGCTACATATTATTCAGGCAAACGGCAGGGCTTTAATAGACGTCATGCAGCTTCCTGCTCTTGTTGGTATCACCCGCCATGGCCATTTGCAGGAAACAAGAGCGCAGGCCATGCCAGACGGTCCATTGGTTCAGATCTCCGAGAAATACTTTGCAAAACCCCTCGCTGTGCCCGGCTTCAAGCGGGCACGGCGAGGGGTTTTGCAGGAGCCTCGACATATATGTAGCTACATGCGCAGTGGTTGTACAATATTGTATGGCCTTGCCGATGGCATGTCCCTGTGATGACTGGCGTTTGTATTTTTTTAAGTCATTGTAGGGCTGCTGACTATGACTGCATCACAACGGCTCTTTTCAATCTGGCACGGTCTTTGCGGATGCATCCTGATGTTTCCTGCAATCGCGGGATGGGTGGGTGCTGGTCAGGGTTCGCGTTCCGGTGTCCCACAACAAATCAGGTTTCAAGCGGACAAAACGGCGGAAGGAGTGTGGTGGTATGAGCGGGAGCGTAGGGAGATTCTGCATGCTGGCGGCGGGCGTGTTGCTGGCGGGGGCAGGGGCGGCATGTGCGCAGGAGGATGGCGGTGGCGTCAGTGCCGAAATGTTCACCATCAATAACCTTTGGATGATGGTGGCGACGTTTCTGGTGTTTGTGATGCACCTTGGGTTCGCGACGGTCGAGACCGGCCTGACACGGGCCAAGAACACGGTCAACATCCTATTCAAGAACACAGCGATCGTGGCCATCGGGCTTTTGACTTACACGCTGGTTGGTTTCAACCTGATGTATCCCGGCGAGGTCGGCACCGATTGGAATGGCTTTCTCGGGTTTGCCGGTTTCGGGGTGGGAACGGATGCTGCGGGCCTGACCTCCGCCTATAACGTGGGTTACACCTATTGGACGGATTTCCTGTTCCAGGGCATGTTCGCGGCAACGGCGGCGACGATTGTTTCCGGTGCCGTGGCCGAACGCGTCAAACTGGGACCATTCCTGATTTTCTCGACGATCTATGTGGCCCTGGTCTATCCCGCGGTCGGCTCCTGGAAATGGGGCGGCGGCTGGCTGGCGGAACGGGGATTCCATGATTTCGCTGGATCGACGCTGGTCCATTCGGTCGGTGGCTGGGCGGCGCTGGCAGGCGTACTGCTGCTCGGACCGCGTTTCGGCAAGTACTTGAATGGCAAGATCCGTCCGATCATGGGACACAACATGCCGCTGCTGACGATCGGCGTTTTCCTGCTCTGGCTGGGCTGGTTCGGGTTCAATGGCGGATCCGTGCTTTCCGCGGATCCAGGTGCCGTATCCTATGTGCTGACAACCACCTCGCTGGCGGCGGCGGCAGGCATCATCGGGTCGATGATCGTCTCGTGGATTGTCCAGAAGAAACCGGACTTGACGATGGTGCTCAACGGGTGCCTGGCCGGTCTGGTCGGGATCACCGCCGGCGCGGATCTGGTTGGCATCCGCGTGGCGATCCTGATCGGCATGATCTGCGGTGGCGTCGCCGTGCTTTCGGTCATGCTGTTTGACAAGTTGCGGATTGATGACCCGGTTGGCGCGACCACGGTGCATCTGGTTTGTGGTGTGCTGGGGACGCTCTTTGTCGGCGTGTTCGCGCACGGGGCCACACACGCCGCGACCGGCGGCGAGCTTGGTTACACTATCTCGATCGGCACGCAGTTGCTTGGCATCGCGAGCTATGCGGCGGTCTGTTTCCCAGCGGCGTTGCTCATCTTCGGTGTGCTCAAGGCGACCGTCGGCATCCGGGTGCACGAGGATGAGGAGATCAAGGGGCTTGATATCGGCGAGCATGGCATGGAGGCTTACGGCGGTTTCCAGATCTTCATCTCGCAGTGATGGAACTCATGCTGGAAAAACGCGTTAACAGTTGTATAGAAAGAGAAGGGGTAACATGAAATTGATAGTGGCCTATATCCAGCCGGAGAAACTCAATGCGGTCAAACAGTCGTTGTATGACAAGGATATTTTCAAGATCTCGGTGACCAATGCGCTGGGCTGCGGTCAGCAGAAAGGGTATCACGAGTCCTACCGCGGTGTGGATATCGAGGTTAACCTGCTCAAGAAGGTCCGTATCGAGATTGCTGTCAACGACGATTTTGTGCAGCCGACGATCGACGCGATTGTCAGCGGTGCGCGCAGCGGCAAGATCGGCGATGGCAAGATCTTCGTGATGGCCTTGGACGATTGCATCCGTATTCGTACGGGTGAAACAGGCAATGCGGCGATCGGGTAACCGGTCGGGCGTTGCAACTCCGCCGGCGGGGGGGCGGGCGTTTACGCCCGCCTCCCGCTTTTTTTTGCCACGGGAGGGGCGGGGTCCACCCCGTCCGCAGTGCAGTAAGCCCCACCCGCTAGTCGGCATCCTTGGCATCCGTGAACCGCCCGTGGCGCAGGAAATGCAGTGTCAGGCGGATGGTCTCGCGGTCGCGCATCAGGAAGGGGTGCGAGACCGGAACGATGATGAAGTCCTGCATGCCTGTGAACTGGGCGTTCGTCAGCGAAACCTTGCCGTCATCCGGGCCGGGAATCAGGCTGGATAGGATCCAGTTGATCGAGTGGCTTCCGGCAATCACGCCGGTCTCCAGCGGCGGGGGTGGCAGGCTGGCCGGCAAGGCATTCGTCCCGGTCCCGAGTTGCTGCCCCGCGGGGCCGTTGATCCAGTCGAACAGGGCGAAGTCGCCAAGCTTGTCGACGACCTCGCTGCCCTGGTTCGGCGGACCGAGCATAACCAGTCGGCCCGCGTTGGGCAACGGATGATCCTTGAAGTACTGGCGCAGCACGATGTTACCGAGCGAATGGGCGACAAAATGGATTTTCGCGGGATTGGCGAACTGGCATCGCGCAATCAGCGGTGCCAGATGGTCGTCGCTTAGGTCCCGCACGTTCTTCTCCGTGGTCGGGTAATCCAGGTTGCAGACCCGGTAGCCGGCCGCCGTGAGCGATTCCTGCATCCGCCGCATGCTGCGCGCCGATCGTGCCAGACCGTGCAGCAGAATGACGGTTTCCGCTTGAGGCTCGCCCGCCGGACGGGAAGAAACCGCATCCTCACCCATGATGAGTGCCGGTGCGGTCAGCAGCAGGCAGCAGGCGGCAATCAGTGGCGTGGCAATCGCTGGCATATGATCCGCTTTCCAATGAGGTCGCCGTCGTTTTGCGGAATCAATCATGGGGTGGCCGGTAGCAGCACCACGTCTTCCGGGTCGATCCAGAGCGGTGTCAGGCCGCTGGCGGTACGTTGGCGCGGGTTGAGTTCGGAAACCTTGACGGCATTACCGCCGATGCCGAGCTCGTGCTGGGCAAGCTCGCCGAGATAGACCGTCTGCCGCCTTGTCCCCTCAAGTCGATTGGGGATGCCGGCGGGTGGTTCGCCCAGATGGATGGCCTCGGGCCGCAGCGAGACGCAAACCCCCGCGCCGACGCGGGGAACGTCCGCGGCGGCAACCGTGCTGTGCAGCACGCCGATCGGGGTGTCGATGGTGATGGTGCTATGGTCGGTGGATCGAACCGTGGCGGGGAACACGTTGGTCTCGCCGATAAAGCCGGCGACGAACACCGAGGACGGGCGGCGGTAGACGTCCGACGGGGTGCCGACCTGCCGAATGCGCCCGCGATCCATGATGGCCAGCCGGTCGGATACCGACAACGCCTCTTTCTGGTCGTGCGTGACGTAGATCGCCGTGATACCGGCCTGCTTGCAGATGTTGCGGATTTCCTGGCGCATCTCCAGGCGCAGCTTGGCATCCAGGTTGGAGAGCGGTTCGTCCAGCAGCAGGCATTGGGGATGGATGACCAACGCGCGCGCCAGCGCCACGCGTTGCTGCTGGCCGCCGGAGAGCGCGTTGGGTTTGGCTTCCGCACGGTCGCTCATGCGCACCATCGCCAGGGCTTCATCCGTGCGCCGGCGTTTCTCGTCGGCGGGTAGTTTGCGCATGTCCAGGCCGAAGGCGACATTCTGGCGGATGGTCATGTGCGGCCAGAGCGCATAGCTCTGGAACACCATGCCGGTGTCGCGCAGGTGCGGGGCCAGGCGCGTGATGTCGCGCCCGCCGATATGCACGCTGCCTTGGTCGGGGATGCAGAAACCGGCAATCGAGCGCAGCAAGGTCGTCTTGCCGCAACCGCTGGGGCCCAGCAGGAAGAACAACTCGCCGGGCGCGATCGCCAGCGAGATGTCGTCCATCGCCAGATTCCCGCCGGGAAAGGTCTTGCCAAGATTACGGATATGAATGAACTCAGCCATGGGAAGGAGATAATAGGGTAAAACAGAAATTTGGAAAGCAGAAAGCAGAACCAAATGCTCGGAACCGTTAACCGCGAATTGAGCGAATTTTTTTACTCTCTGAGGCACTTGCGGAACCCCTCGTGGTTTCCGCTTGAAGCCGGAAACCACGAGGGGTTCTGCAAGGGAAAATGGCGGATGCTGCGCACGTGAGGGGTTTTGGACAGCCTGATGGTCTGGAATCACCATTTTTGAGCAGGCTACGCCCTTTGCGG
>CAZOXS010000352.1:0-4522 GCA_964583785.1 uncultured Victivallales bacterium | reverse complement strand
GCCGTCCAGGTCAAGGACGGCCTGGCGGCAGGGACAGGAAAAGTCAGCGCCGGCCAGGTTGTTGCCGAGGGGGGCGAAACCATCCTGGCCCCCATGCCGGGGGCCATCTTCAAGCTGAAATGCCAGCCTGGGGACAGCGTCACGGAGGGCGACGAGCTGCTGGTGCTCGAGGCGATGAAGATGGAAGTACCTGTCAAGGCGCACATCTCGGGAACCGTCGCCACAGTGGAGGTCAATGTCGGCGACGTCGTTAGCGCGGGACAGATACTGCTGACGATTGGCTGATCGAGACCATCGTTTTTCACAAGAATTGATCAAAGCGAAAGAAAAATCATGCGACACGCGAGAATATTCAAGAACGTAAGCACGTTGCTTATGGTTTCCGCCGCCGGCTTACTTTTAGGCACTAGCGCCTTACAGGCGGCACCGGTGCCTGCACAGGACCACGGGGATCACCATATCGGCACGGCGGTAACGCGTCTTTTTGAATCAACGGGGCTTTACGGTTTTGTCAAGGGTGAGCCGGGAGCACAGCAAACCGGAGATTCGTTCCTGCCTGGCGGTGTAGGCCAGTTCGTGATGATCCTGGTCGGCTGCCTGTTGATCTACCTGGCGATCGTGAAAAAGTTCGAGCCGCTGCTGCTGCTGCCGATCGGGTTCGGCGGAATCCTGGCCAATATCCCGATGGCGGGTATCGCCCACGAGGGTGGCATGCTCAAGGCGGTCTACCATTTCGGCATCGAGACGCCTTCGCTGTTCCCTCTGCTGATATTCATGGGCGTCGGGGCGATGACGGACTTCGGTCCCTTGATTGCAAATCCCAAAACAGCCCTGCTCGGCGGAGCCGCACAGCTCGGGATCTTCGCCGCCTTGATGGGGGCCCTGCTCCTTTCAAAATGGGTCCCCGGTATTCACTTTTCCATCAATGACGCCGCGTCGATCGGCATCATAGGCGGAGCCGATGGCCCGACCGCCATTTTCCTGGCCGGACGGCTGGCACCGGACCTGCTCGGCAGTATTGCCGTGGCGGCCTATTCCTACATGGCACTGGTCCCCATCATCCAGCCCCCGATCATGAAGCTACTGACGACCAAGAAGGAACGCCAGATCAAGATGAAGCAGCTCCGGCACGTCAGCGGCACAGAAAAGATCATTTTCTGCTTCATCGTCATGGGCCTCTGCATCCTGCTGCTGCCCTCGGCGACCCCGCTGATCGGCATGCTGATGTTCGGCAACCTGATCAAGGAATCCGGCGTGGTGGAGCGGCTCTCCAAGACCGCCTCGAACGAATTGATCAATATCGTGACGATCCTGCTGGGACTCGCCGTCGGATCGAAGCTGGCGGCAGAGCAATTTCTCAGCCTGCGCACGCTTGGTATCCTGACGCTCGGTCTGGTGGCCTTCTCCATCGGAACGGGCGGAGGCGTGCTGATGGCGCGACTCATGAATCTATTGTCGAAGGAGAAGATCAATCCGCTAATCGGGGCAGCCGGTGTCTCGGCGGTACCGATGGCTGCACGCGTGGTGAATAAGGTCGGGCAGGAAGAGGATCCGCATAACTACCTGCTAATGCACGCCATGGGACCCAACGTCTCGGGCGTGATCGGTTCCGCCGTAGCGGCGGGGGTCCTGCTTGAGCTCTGCCGGATGTTCGCGGGGTGATCAGGTCACCGGTACCAGCCGCATGCGACGCCAGACCAGCAGACCTACGCCGAACGCGGCAGCGATGAGCATAACCTCGGCCGGTTCGGGAACCATTAGCGAGAAGTCATCAATGCCGTAGTTCTCGTCCCCGGTTCCCGCCCGGTCGATGTAAACACCGATCCAGTCGATGGATGACAGGTCCGTCAGATACTCAACCGTATTGCCAAGGCCAATATCCCAATCGGCTGCGGTCTGTCCGAACGCGTCGGTTCGCAGAGTCTGCCAGGAGCCAAGCCCACCGCTCGGCGTCACCGTTTGGCCCCAGATGTTCGTACTGCCATCGGCTCCCCAACGCACCTGCACCGAATCCGCCTGCGTGTCCGCCCAGAAGTCGAACTCGATCCAGTATTCCGAACGCCAGGTGCCGGCGAACAAATTCGCCGCGCTTCCCGAAACCGTCGCGGCCAGCGGTGTCGTGTTCGTGAAGCTGATACTGAGCCAGTTATCCCCGGCGGAGTTCGTAATCGCGACATCCACATCATCTGGCACATCCGACGTCCATGCCGTCGCGGGCGGATCCCAGTCGATAATCCCTACAATCGTGCTGGCAGACGCCGACACGGCACCTGTAATCAGAGCCGCCAGCACGATCAGAACAACCCTGCTCGAAACGGGTTTTAGCAAATTAGACATCATAAGCCCCCTGCCCTATCTTGACTAGCAACGCCATGATACCACAATCTCGGCACGAGACGCCAACACGAAGTTACTCCCGTGAAAAGGCTTGGATCATAACGCCGTCGCTGGTAGAATGCCACCATTTCAGGAACCATTCAACATGAACAATACCATGACTGATCAGGAAATGATCACCTGGCTGGAAACCGATGACGACAACGCCCTGGCCTCCCTCTATGCGCAGGCCTACGCAGTCAAATGCCGCACCGTTGGACGCAAGGTCTACTACCGCGGCATCATCGAGTTCAGCAACATCTGCGAGAAGAACTGTCTCTACTGCGGTATCCGGCGCGACAACCGTAACGTCAAGCGCTATACGGTCGAGGATGAAGACGTGATCGCCGCCGCCCGCTGGGCCTGGGAGCAGCGCTACGGGTCGATAGTTCTGCAATCGGGCGAACGCCAGAACGCTGCCTTTGTCTCACAGATCGAGAAACTGTTGCGGCGAATCCGCGAAGAGACCAATGGCGAACTGGGTGTCACGCTTTCCCTGGGCGAGCAAAGCCGTGACACCTTCCGCCGCTGGCGCGAGGCCGGGGCTAAACGCTACCTGCTGCGAATCGAGACCTCCAATCCCAGGCTTTACCGCTCGCTTCATCCCGAGGATCATCGCCACGACGTGCGCCTGCAGTGCCTGCATGATCTGCGGGAATTGGATTACCAAACCGGCACCGGCGTGATGATTGGCCTGCCCGGCCAGACAGCCCAGGACCTAGTCAACGACATCCGCTTCTTCGCACAGGAGGATATCGATATGATCGGGATGGGCCCCTTTATCCCGCACTCGGAAACACCACTGGCCGGCACGGTCGCCACCTTCGATCGCAAACGGCAACTGCAGCGCGGACTGACGATGATCGCACTCACGCGGATTGCCCTACAGGAGGTCAACATTGCCGCTACCACGGCGCTCCAGGCGCTGGATCCGAAAGGCCGCGAGCAGGGACTTGCCGCCGGTGCCAACATCATCATGCCGAACCTGACCGACACCAAATACCGCGAGGGCTACCAGCTCTACGACGGCAAGCCCTGTCTTGACGAGAACGCGGGGATGTGCCGATTCTGCCTTGAGGGGCGAATCGCCTCGGTGGGCGAGCAGGTCGGTTACGGGGAACACGGGGATTCCCCGCACTACCTGCGTCGCAAGACAATCAGTGCCTGAAGTGCCGGCAACGCTCGCGTACACGGTGGACAGCATGCTCAAGGCGAGGGAACCGCCGATAGGCGGCATGGCGAATCCGCGCGAATACCGGAATGTGATCCGCCAGCAAGGCTACCCCGACCGCGAGAAAAAGCACACCCTGCAGAACAGGCAGGAACAATCCCAATACGCCAAGCACGAGAAACAGCACACCGAAAGTCATGCGCAACAGGCTGGTCCAGTGCCAGTGCGAGCGGCGGCGGCTTGCGGGTGTATTCAGGGATTCTGTATCGTTTGCGCTTACGAAAACTCCTTGTTTATTAATTCGCATTAAATGCGTTGCGTTCCATATTCGTTGTGACTATCCGCAAACGGCACCACCCTCGTTTTCCCCCGCTTCGGCGGTCTTACGCCAGTGCCTGCAATAGCGCGGCCTTGTCGGTTGCCGCCAGCACAGCCGCGCGGATCTCGGCGCGCCCCAGCAGTTTACCGACTGCCGCCAGGAAACGCAAGTGCGGCCCTACGGTTTGAGGGGGCGAAACTGTCATCACGAAAATACGACTTGGCAGACCGTCAAGGGAATCAAACGCCACGCCGTCCGGGCAGACACCGATCGCGCTGACCAGCCCCGGCACAGACGCATGCTTGCCATGCGGCAGGGCTATGCCCAACTGCATTCCGGTGGACATGTCCGCTTCTCGCGCCAGGACGGATTCAAGGACGCCATTCCGATCGCCAAGCAAACCGTGGCGGGCCAGTTCATCCACCAGCTCGGTAATCACGCTGATCTTGTCCCTCCCTTTCAGGCGAGGACAGAACAGGCTCTTATGCAAGCTGCTCGTCAGTTCCGGCTCCGTCGCGTTCACGTCGTTTTCTCCCGCACGATACATCTTCCACATGGGTACAGCAAAAATCGGGACGATATGGGATTATCGACAGTGTCTCAAGACAATAATGAGGCCCTTGCAGAACCCCTCGTGGTTCCCGCTTGAAGCCGGG
>CAZOXS010000351.1:0-6098 GCA_964583785.1 uncultured Victivallales bacterium | reverse complement strand
CATTCGGCCAGTTGTGCGTATCGGCAAGATCAAACCAGTTCTGGTCAATGATTCGCAGAAATGCCGCCAGGTCTAATTCATCCAGAGTCGTGATCCTGCGGCGATCCAATTGCTGCCGCTGTTGAAAAGACAACTTCCCCGCAACACAATATTGCCACCAATTCGGGTTTATCGCAGGGAGAAGCTGCTTGAGCTGTTCACATATTACGGCTGCGGCAAGCCCGAGTAGTGCCTGAACATCCGGATGCGAGATCTGATCACTCATGAGCCCCCTTAAAAAACAGTCATTCCCGGCTTTCAACTAAATACTGAAAGCAGCTATTGTCAATAGTTGCATCCCCACCCAGCGCATGGCGAATCCACCATAAGCCCCCCCTGCTATTGTGAACAGGTACTTTATATCGGTTTCGGTTATGAGCGTCTGCAGCGGGGTCATATACTCATATACAATGGTTTCCCTGTGTATACAGGACATCAGCACGCCCGGCAAATTAAAAAGCGCGATTCGGAGCCCGTCTGTTGGCTAAGCGGTTGCCGTCGTAATGGCAGAGTTTACGAACAGACCCGATACTAGCTGCGTCTTCGACGCCCCCATATGTTTGCAGATGTTGAAACGCCAAGCCGGACTTGCCGACCCGACGACGCATCCGCCCAAACCAGCCTACCTGTGCCCACCTAATCCCCCGCCTAGAGCCCATCCGTGTCGATCAGGGTGCGGTCCTCGCCGTTCTGTTCGAGCCACCAGTAGGTGAAATGCTTGGATAGCCAGCTTGCGGCCTTCTCCGTCGCCAGGGTCCGGTACCGGGAGGTGTACAGCACGGGAATTCCGAACTTGGCCTCGATGGCGTCGTATGTCCCGCAGACGGCGTTGGGGTGGGCTTCGGTCTGGAGAGCGTCGCCAAAGTCGCGGTAGTAGGATTTCATGTCCTCGTAGGTCGCCTCGATCAGGATCGCCTTCCAGCGGAAAGCCGCCAGCCGCTCGCAGGATCGGATAAAGGACGCACGGCGCGACATGACGCTCTGGATGGCATCCACCATCGACTTGCGTTCCAGCACCAGCAGGTCTTCCATGCCCTCGACGGAGTAATCCCCGGTCTTGAGGGTGGCCGGCCGCTGCGCCTTGATCCAGCCCGGGTGACGTCCGGCAAGGTCGAACGGCTGCTGTTCGCGGGTATCCACCAGGACCGTCGGCTTCGGTATCTGCCAGTCCCGTACCACGGCATGGCCATCACGCATCACGCAAAGCCGCCGCGTGCCGGGAGGGGCGAATACTGGGACAATACTGGATTCAAACGACATTGACTATTTCCTGTTCTTCTTCCGCGTTGAAGACGTCTTTTGATCGCTAGCCCTTTTGAGCAGTAGATTGTCGAGCTGGCGGGGCGTTAGTCGAATGCCGTATGCCTCATGGATCGAGCGAACAAGGCTCCAACAGCGCAGATAGAACCGCGTGTATACTGGATCAAAGCCCCCGCGCTTGAAATCGTCCGGCAGATTTTTCCCGACACCGTCCGTAAGCTGTTTGATTTGACCCAAAGCACGGGAGTCATACAGGTAATACAGATTCGGAAAATGGAAATGCAAATATTTGGATGACAGGGAGCGCCTCTCCTTGCCGGCGATATCCCTGAGCAGCTCGTTTGTCAAATTGTAAGCCTCCATCACCATGGACAAATTTTTGTCGGCTACGGATTTGATGGTGCGGAGAGGTTCAAATATCGAATCGATGCCCACGACCATTTGGGGCCCCACCTTGGTCTCGTAGAATTGATCGCCAGCGTGCTCTGCCCCTCGTTCTATGGCAGCCGCATAGGTGCGTCCGATAATCCATATTTTTGCGATGGCAACTTCGATGCTATCATGCCTGGGGTAATCACGGCATATTTTATAGAGAATTTTATTCGCGATTTCCCAATGCGTTTTATCCTGAGCACTGCTAGCAGTATTTTCCATGATTCCAAACTGCACAAGCTGCTTTTTGGAAATCATTGAACAGTATGAATTTCTAATCATTCTAATCTCTAATTATGGTATATACCTGTGACTCCTGATTGACTAAGTTCACGGATGGGTGCCGCTTCCTCGCTTCGAATCAACGAATCTCCCGCACGGCCCCCGAATCGAGGTCAACTTCGAACACAACAATGTCCCCCAGTAGATGTCGATATGTTCGGAAATAGAATTCGGCAAGCGTCTCACCACGATTTGGTGTTGTTGCCCTCCGCATAGCCACAAAACGGGTGGCCGAGGACGGGATAAAGGTAAGACAGAAGACAGCTTCATTGATAAATCCCAGCTTCGCGCTTGGTACATTTCCTGTCTCTGTCCATGAATAATTCTTACATTCGCCGACGAATTGATGGTCATGGGACACGAGATCAAACCTGTGCGCTTTTTGGGGATGCCCTATTTCTATGGCAATGTCTTGCGCAAACTCGACGCCGAAGTGGATCCCCATGATCTTCCCGGCTGCGATCTGAAACACTTTTCCTTTTTCAGGGTTTAGGCTGTTATTCCATGTCATTTCAATACTCCCAATCCTCATGTGGCACGGGGAGGCGGTTGAGTTCGTCGCGGCGGTGACGCCATTCGGGCATGTGTTTGTCCATGCAGGCGATGAATCGGGCGTTGTGGGTACGTTCGATCAGGTGGACAAGCTCGTGCACGAGGATGTACTCCAGGCATTCCGGCGGTTTCTTGGCGAGTTCGAGGTTGATCCGGATGCTGCCGCGCTCGGGACTGCAGCTTCCCCATAGGGTCTTCATGCGGCGCACGCTGATCCCGGCGGCGGATACGCCCACAATCGGCTCCCATTTCTCGCATAACGGCGGGATCGCCGCCTTCAATTGCTCCCGATACCATTCCTGCACAAGCTCATGCCGGCGCGACGGGCTTGTTCCGGGCGTTACGTTAAGGATCATGGCGCTGTGCTTCAAGGCGACTCCCGTCCGGGTGCCCTCGACAATCTGCATCAGGTACCGCCGCCCCCAGACGAAGTGCGTCTCCCTTTCCAGATACTCCCGTGGTGCTATCCGTTCCTGGGCGCTGATCTTCTCCTGCTGGCGGCGTATCCAATCCAGCTTGGTGATGGCAAAGGACCGGATGGTGTTGAGATTCATCCTCGACGGTGCCGAGATCCGCACCCGGCCTGATGGCGGATAGACGCTTAGATGGACGTTCTTGATGTCCTTCATGGTGACATCGACCGTCATCCCGCCAAGCTGGAGCTGCTTAACCATCAGTACTCCTTCTGCTCTTTGACGATCAGGAACAGGCGGTCGACTGCAGCCTCGTCGCCCAGTATCTCGTAAATGGCCTTTTTGATGACCATTTCCCGTGGTGAATGCCCGCGCCAGTTGTCCGGGCGGGATACCCGCACCGCCGCATCAACGGCAATGGCCGTGGCTTCCGCTTTTGCGGATTCTGCCGTACCCATCCGGGCACGCGCATCATGAGCCGCGTGCTCGCCCGAGTCCGTGACGCACAGCATCAGGTTGTTGTAAAGCGCACGCTTGCCGGGGGTATCCAATTCGGGGGAAAGCCCGTCGGACATCCCCTTCTCGACTTGCCGTGCCACATCCGCGATACGCTTCAGGTAATCCTCATAGGCGATGGCCTCAGCCTTGCGCTGCCGGATGATCTCGTCGAGCAGGGCCGACATCTTCTCGTAGAAGGCGGGATCGGAGAGATGACTCTTGATGATCTTCTTGCGGACATTGTTCTCGATGGTCTCAGCCGCGGCTTCGCGATCCTTGCGGATGGCATCCGGCAGGCTCTTGATGGCCTCGGCGATCCCCGACTCCACTATCAGCTCCAGCAAGGTCATGTTATCCCACGGCGACACCTTGCGTGCCTCCCTGGCCTCGATGTACATATCGATAAGATGCCGCATATCGGCTTCGTACGGTTTGAGGTCCAGGCTTTCCCCGCTGGCCTTGCGGACCAGTTCCCGCAGATCGACGTATTGCTTGAGCTGCTGCTTGAGCTGTGCGGCCTGTTCGGCCGAAAATCCGGCCAGCGGCAACTCATCGCAAATCAGCCCGAAGGCGCGAACGAGCGTGGCAGTGGCCTTGTAGAGCCCGACACGCAGCGGTTCGCGTTCCTTCAGGTCATCGGGGATCTCGGTATTGCCGCAAAAATAGTGGATGAACTCCAGCTCGCCCCTGGGTGGATCAACCGGCTCGCAATGCAACGCCAGGGCCTCCAGGCACTCCTCGACCCGCTTACGCCCCTTGGTCAGGCGGTCTTCCAGCATGACATCCGGGCTGGCGCCACCCGTGCTGTCGTCAAGCTCCGAGGTATAGACCGCAATCGCGTTCTCGACCTTGCGGAACAGGTCCTTGTAATCGACGATGTACCCGAAATCCTTGTCATCCCCATCCAGCCGGTTGGTCCGGCAGATCGCTTGGAACAGCCCGTGATCCTGCATGGACTTGTCGATGTACAGGTACGTGCAGGCTGGCGCATCAAACCCGGTCAACAGCTTATCGACCACGATCAGCAGCTTCATGTTCGCCGGCTCGGAAATGAACCGGGACTTCGCCGCCTGCTCATAGGTCTCGGTGCGTGTCATCCCCGGCTTGGGCATCACATCCGCCAGCAGATCCTGGTAGGTGTTGAAAATAAACTGCCGATCCGTCTCGCTGTTGCTGCCGGTTTCCTCCAGCGACACATCCCCGAGCTGCGGGTTGTACGAGGTCACAACCGCGCAGAGTCCCCTGAATGGCGTCTTCTGGAAAAGATCGAAATAGCGGCAGGCCTCGTAGATACTGGAGGCTACCAGCATGGCATTACCGCGCTCGTTCGAGAGGCGCGGCTTCACGCTGAAATCGAACAGGATATCGCTGACGACCCGTTCCATGCGCGACCGCGAACTCAGCACCTTCTGCATCGTGCCCCAGTGCTGCCGGAGTTCATCCTTCTGCCAGTCGTTAAGCCCCTTGGTCTTGGCCTCGAACCAGGCATCGATCTTTTCTTCTGACCCAAGCTGCTGGTCGATATCCCGCGCCTCGTACACCAGGTCCAGCACCACCTGATCCTCAACCGCCTCGTTGAACTTGTAGGTGTGGATATAGCTGCCGAAGGTTTCCAGCGTCGTGGCACGGTCGCGGCGCAGGAGCGGCGTGCCCGTGAATCCGATGAAGACGGCATTGGGCATCATCGCCTTCATCACCCGGTGCAGGCGGCCATTCTGCGTGCGGTGGCATTCATCCACAAAGACGAAGACGTCGCCAACCGTGCGACTCGGCCCGTCTTCCAGATCCCTCACGAACTGGCTGAACTGTTCCTCGGTCTGCCGTTCTCCACGCGGTCCGAACTTATGAACCAGCGAACACAGCAAACGCGGCTGGGTGAGCCCGAGTTGTCGCATCAGGTCCCGCCCGCTATCGGTACGGTAGATCGTCTCCCCTGTCTCCCTAAAGACACGCTCGATCTGCTCATCCAGCTCGTCGCGGTCGGTAATGATCGCCACACGGGCGTGCGGGTTGTTTTCGAGGATCCACCGCGCCAGCATCACCATCACGATACTCTTGCCGCTGCCCTGGGTATGCCAGATGATCCCCCCTCGCCGTTCGCGCACATGCTGCTGGGCGGCTTTTATGCCGAAATACTGATGCACGCGGGGGAGCTTCTTGACGCCGCCATCAAACAGGACGAAATCGTGCATCAGTTCGATCAGCCGAGTTTTCGCGCACATCTTAACCAGATACTTGTCCAGCTTGGAGCCCGTGTTGTCCGCCTCGTCCTCCTTCCAGGAAAGGAAGTACTTTTCCGGGGTCAGGATGGAGCCATAGCGCAGCCCCTCGGAATCGTTGCCGGCGAACACAAATTGCACCGTACTGAAAAACCAGGCGTTGAATTCCGGTTGCTGGTTGGACAGGTTCTGGCGGATGCCATCGCCGATGGACTTGCGGCTGTTCTGCAGTTCCAGCACCCCGACGGCGATCCCGTTCACATAAAGCACGATGTCCGGGCGTCGCTCATGCCCGCCCCGCAGCAGCGTCACTTCCTCCGCAATCGCGAAGTCGTTCTTTTCCGGTTCCTGCCAGTTCATCAGATGGACCGTGGCATGATGCTCCCCGGCGGCAGCCTGGACT
>CAZOXS010000350.1:0-3991 GCA_964583785.1 uncultured Victivallales bacterium | reverse complement strand
ATTCTCGTGCGAGCAGCGCACCGCGCTGGCCTCGTCGTCCTTGTAGAGACCCGCCATGCGCTTGGCACGGATCTCGTCGGTCGCCCCGTGCGGCTGGCCACCGCCACCGATGCAGCCGCCGCGGCAGGCCATGACCTCGATGAAGTGATACGGCAGCTCGGCACCGGTCTCGCGCGCCTTGCGCACCTTGTCGAGCACCTGTTCGATGTTGCTCATGGTGTGCGCCACCGCAATGCGAACCTCCGTGCCGGCCACATCCAGTTTGGCTTCCTTGACACCTTCTAGGCCGCGTACATCCATGAATTCGACCTTCGGCAGTTTCTCACCGGTCATGATCGTGACCGCCGTCCGCAGCGCCGCCTCCATGACACCGCCGGTGACGCCGAAGAGCGTACCCGCCCCGGCGTACTCGCCCAGGATGGTATCGGCCTTCTCCTCCGGCAGATTGCGGAAGTCGATGCCGGCGGACTTGATCATGCGCGCCAGTTCGCGCGTCGTCAGTACCACGTCGACATCCTTGTAGCCGGTCGAGAACATGTCCTCGGTGCGCGTGATCTCGTACTTCTTGGCCGTGCAGGGCATGATCGAGACCATGTAGATGTTCTCGGGTGCCACGTTGATCGACTTGGCGTAGTAGGTCTTGGCCATCGCGCCCATCATCTGCTGCGGGCTCTTGGCGGTGGAGAAGTTGTCGACGAAGTCGTCGGCGAATTTCTCCATGTAGTCCGTCCAGGCCGGGCAGCAGCTCGTGATCAGCGGCAGCGGTCCACCCTTGGTCATGCGCTTGATGAACTCGGAGCCTTCCTCCATGATCGTCAAGTCGGCCGAGAAGTTGGTGTCGAACACCGCCTTGAAGCCCAGACGGCGCAATGCCGCGTACAGTTTGCCCGTCAGCAGCTCGCCGCTCTCGTAGCCGAAGGCCTCGCCGATGGCGACACGTACGGCCGGCGCGATCTGCACAACGCAGTACTTGCTCTCGTCGTCCAGTGCCTGATAGACAACCTTGTTGTCGGAATGCTCATAGATGGCCCCGACCGGGCAATGCGCCGAACACTGGCCACATTTGATGCAGGGGCTGTCGTTGAGCTTGACATCCGCCGCCGGCGCGATACGAGTCGAGTCGCCACGGCCGAGGAACTCCAGCGCCCAGACGCCCTGCATTTCCTGACAGACCGCCACACAGCGGCCGCACTGGATACACTTCTGCGGGTTCACCTCAATTGAAGGCGTCGAGTCGTCGATCGGCAGCTCGCGCAGGCGCTTGGGGAACTCGAACTCGCGGATGCCGAACTCCTCCGACAGCGTCTGCAGCTCGCAATTGCCGTTGCGGGCGCAGCGCAGGCAGTCGTTCGGGTGCGTCGAGAGAATGAGCTGCAGCACGGTACGGCGCACATTGTACAGTTCCGTATCGTGCGTGGTCACCTTCATGCCCGGCGCACAGGGCGTGGCGCAGGCGCGCATCATCTTCGGCGAGCCCTCAATCTTCACCACGCAAAGCCCGCAGGCTCCCCAGGGGGAAACATCCTCGTGATAGCACAGCCGCGGGACCTTGACGCCCACCTGCTCCGCCGCCTTCAGGATCGTGGTTCCGGCAGGAACCTCGACCCTGATGCCGTTGATCTCCATCTTGATCATATCCATAACAGTCTTTTCCTTTTTCTTCTGAATACTACAACTACGATTTCAGGACCGCGCCGAACTTGCAGGCCTCCAGGCAAGCACCGCACTTGACGCACTTCGACTGGTCGATCACGTGCACCGCCTTGCGCTCGCCGCTGATGCAGCTTACCGGGCAGCGCCGGGCGCAGACCGTGCAGCCGATGCAGGCGTCGGGATCAATCGTGAAGGTCACCAGCTTGGAGCATTTGCCCGCCGGGCAATGCTTGTGCTCGATATGCTCCATCAGCTCGTCCTTGAAATGGCGGATGACCGAGAGCACCGGGTTCGGCGTCGTCTGCCCGAGACCGCAGAGGCTGGCCCGCTGCATGGCGTGCGAGAGCGTCTGCATCTGTTCGACATCCTCGACCGTACCGTTGCCGTTGGCCACCTTGTCGAGCAAATTCAGCAGCGTGCGGCCGCCGATACGGCAGGGGGCGCATTTGCCGCAGCTCTCGTCGACCGAGAAGTCGAGGTAGAAGCGGGTGATGTCCACCACGCAGTCGTCCTCGTCCATGACGATCATGCCGCCGGAGCCGACGATCGAGCCGAGCTTCTGGAGATTCTCGTAATCGATCGGGGTATCCAGGTATTGGGCCGGGATCAGGCCGCCGGACGGGCCGCCCGTCTGCACCGCCTTGAACGCCTTGCCGCCCTTGATGCCGCCACCGATGCCGTAGATGATCTCGCGCAGAGTCGTGCCCATCGGCACTTCAACCAGGCCCGAGTTGTTGATCTTGCCGGTCAACGCGAACACCTTCGTGCCCTTGGAGGTCTCGGTACCGATGCGGGCGTACCAGTCGCCGCCTTTCATGATGATCACCGGGATACTGGCCCAGGTCTCGACATTGTTGATCACCGTCGGCTTGTCCCACAGGCCCTTCACCGCCGGGAACGGCGGCCGCGGCTTGGGCATGCCGCGTCCACCCTCGGTGGAGGCGATCAGCGCGGTCTCCTCGCCGCAGACGAAGGCACCGGCCCCGAGGCGGATCTCGATATCGAACGAGAAATCCGTACCGAGGATCTTTTCGCCCATCAGGCCGTAGTCCTTGGCCTTGGCAATCGCCGTATTGAGGCGCGCGATCGCCAGCGGGTACTCGGCGCGGATGTAGATCACGCCATTGGAGGAGCCGCAGGTGTAGCCGGCGATCATCATCGCCTCCAGCACGGAATGCGGGTCGCCCTCAAGCGTGCTGCGGTCCATGTACGCGCCGGGATCACCCTCGTCGGCATTGCACATGATGTACTTCTCGTCGGCCGCGATGTCCTTCGTGAACTGCCACTTGCGCCAGGTCGGGAAGCCCGCGCCGCCACGGCCGCGGATGCCGGACTTCTTGATCTCGTTGATCACATCGTCCGGGCTCATTTCGAAGAGCACTTTTTCCAGTGCTACATAGCCGTCGCGGGCGATGTACTCGTCGATCGAGTCCGGATCGATCACGCCGCAGTTGCGCAACACGATGCGCACCTGTTTCTGGTAGAATTGTATATCCTCGAGCTTGGCGTGCGCCTTGCTCTGGGCCGCATCGTACAGCAGGCGGCTGACCGGACGCCCCTTGACCAGATGCTCGGCCACGATCTCCGCCGCGTCGGCGGGCTTGACCTGCACATAGAATGTCTCTTCAGGAAGCACCTTGACGATCGGGCCCTTCTCGCAGAAACCGAAACAGCCCGTCTTGACCACCTGCACATCGTCCGCCAGACCCGCCTTGCGGAGTTCGTCGTTGAGGTTCTGGATCAGATCCTTGCTCTTCGACGATTCACAGGCCGTGCCGGAACACACCAGTACATACTGCTTGTAAGCCATTGTCTCGTTCCCCCTCCTTTATTTCATGATGTCAGCGGCCGGCTTGTCGAAAAGATACTCACCGACCAGCTCACCCTTGACGATATGCGAATTCACAATCTGGCGGCCGATCGCCGCATCCACCTTGCCATAGACAACGCCGGGCATGCCGGGGACCGCCACCTCGACAGACGGCTCACTGGCGCACAGGCCCATGCAGCCGGTCTGCTTCACCACGACATTATCGAGATGCAGGCGGCTGATCTCGTCGACCATGGCCGCGAACGTCTCCTTCGCGCCGGCGGCGATCCCGCAGGTGCCCATGCCGATAATCACCTCGATGCAGCCCTTGCCAGCGTCGCGTTGCGACAGTGCCTGCCGTTTGTCCTCGCGCAGCTTGCGCAGCGCCTCAAGTGTCAGTGCCCCCATGTCCTTGTCCTTTCCGCATCATTAACGCCTCCTCCTGGGAGGCTACATAATCCCTTGCCATCGCCAGCGATGTCGCGGTCTCGATCTCCCCCAGCGCCTCGATCAATTCGCTGCGCCGGA